>CAYFQZ010000223.1:0-2522 GCA_964345305.1 uncultured Ignavibacteria bacterium
GCAACCTCTGACCCTGGTGGGGGAGATGACCCATCTGCGCCGCCGTACCCTGGAAGGTCTTGCCGGATTAGGGGCGATTGACAGAGTGAAGTGATGTGCAAAAAGAAGCGGAGAGACACCGATTTTTCAGTTGGCCGGTGGGCAAAGACAAAGCCATCCTGGAATGAGGGGTGGCCCTGCCTTGTATTCCTTCCCCGGCCTGCCAGTCCGCCCTCACCCCTTCCCGCACCGCGGCGGTTCAGGGCGGGGTGAGGGCCACGAGACTATTCTTTGAGTGTCAGGACCAACCCCACGACAGTCACAATTGCTCCTACAATGGCACCCACAATCTGGTAATACCCAAAACCGGGCGAGCCTCCAATCCCGATAGGATCGGCTCCCAGCGACAGGAGCAGAACGACGATCCCGACCGCGATCAAGACGATGCCTGCTGTCTTCTTGCCTCCCATTTGTATCACCTCCTTTCTTTATCGAGTTCTCTCGGAAAAGGGCAGTAGCCCAACCGTGTTGGGCGTCGTTCGGCCCAAGACGGCCAATGCACCACTATGCGGCACAGGCGATTGGCCTGCTACCCATAGACCCCAGGGGTTTCGGAAACCCCTGGGGCCTCATGCTTTTGCCCTCGTAGGCGTAGCGGAGGAACCGGGCGAACTCCTCCCGATCTGGAATGCGGGCGCTGGTCACGGTCTCGTTGGCGCCGTCCTGTCTGATGTTATCATAAAAGGGTTAGAATCCGGTTGAAGATTGGTTAGAAAAAGGTAGGTTCTGGGAAGGTGTCTGGAACCTTACCAAGCGAACAGGGCACCGTCACGACCGCTTGAATTGGGCAAGAAGAAAGCCCCTCCTCCTTGCCCTTTGCCCCCGCCCATGTTATAATATCTACACTGTCATACTCAGTGTAAACAGCGAATCAAAAGGATGAAACGAATTGGCGTTTTGACGATGCCTCCTTCTTGTCCTGACCGGGTCCTGACCAGGGAGGCCGGGCTCGATAGGTTATGCCAAAGAGCCGCTTTCTGTGTCAAGCACAAGCAGGAGAGCGGCTTTGTGTTTGCTGACACTTTGGTGTAAAAACAGCTAGGAATGTTCTGATGAGAGTCAAGTTCATAAACGACATTAAGGACCTATTCGAGCTTCAGGAAAGCTTTAGCCACGACAAGAAGTATTGTTTTCGAGGCCAATCGAATGCAACGTGGGATTTGGTTCCTAAAATCTTCCGTCCACTCGTGGGTGCGGATCCCCCCATAGGCCCGGATGATGGTGAATGGATTGGACGATGTGAGAGAGACATCTACCGCGAATTTGGGCGCCAGGCCAGGGAACATGCAGAAAACATTCAAGATGAATGGGAACTACTGTGTGTTGCACAACATTATGGTACTCCCACCAGGTTGCTTGATTGGACCAGAAACTTAAGATTTGCGTCATATTTTGCGCTGCACAACCATCCACCTCACGATGCTGCAGTATGGTGTCTCAATCTTTCTGATTTTCCTTTCCCCCAATACCTTGGTCGCCAGGTTCCGAAGGGTGGATACCGACTTGACAATATCAAAGCTTACGCTATCGGTACCGAACCTTCTTTCTTTCAAAAGGTTTCTGGACCTTTGATACTGGGGAATACACTGACGCCCGATAGTACTTTCATAGTTTTTGAGATTCCGTCTGTAGTCCCTCGCATTGCGAGGCAGGACGTGCTCTTCTCGATCTATTTGTCTTTTGACGATTGCGACTTGGTATGGAACCATTCAGACTATATTTCCCAAGTTGAATGCGATTCCAGTTTAGAGTTGCTTATCAAAGCAATCATCCCAGGCTCAGAAGCGAACAAGGTGCGTGAACAACTTGAGAAAGACGGAGTCAACCTATATGGACTGTTTCCCGACTTGGTTGGCCTTGGAAAGCATCTAAGACATGAGCACGGTCTTACCTTCAATACATATCTGGACCGGCGGTGATATAAACCCTGTACTTGAGTTAAAACCCCGCCTACTCCTCGCCGCACCCGCCTACACCAGCCACAAATTCAGGTATCCCGGCTGGCAGCGGACGTTCTGGAATGGTAAATAGCGAGAAGTACTACTACGGCTAAAATCAAAGAGCTTGAAAGCGACTGGGACAAGCCCAGCAAAAACTTGGTCGACATAGGAAAAGATGTCTTATCAAAACGCCAAAATAGAAGTTGAACGATTGATGGAACGTTTCGCCCGGCTCAGCGCGCGCAATCGCAGGGGCTACAACGAACCGGCCACGCGCCAGGAGTTCATTCTGCCTCTCTTTCGGGCTCTGGGGTGGAACATTGAGGATACACGGGAGGTCAGCCCCGAGGAGAGGGTGTCACGAGGCTATGTGGACTTTGCCTTCCGATTGCGCGGCATACCCCGCTTTTTCGTGGAGACCAAAAAGATCCCCGAAGACCTGGAGGCCCCCCGCTGGGCACGGCAGGCCATCAACTACGCCTGGCTGAAAGGCGTCACCTGGGCGGTGCTGACGGATTTCGAGGGGCTGAAGGTCTTTAACGC
>CAYFQZ010000224.1:0-2652 GCA_964345305.1 uncultured Ignavibacteria bacterium
CCGGTCTGACTAACGAAGATGTGAAGAGAGTTCTAGAGATAGCAGCACGAGATCGAGGAGATGTAGGATGGGATCCTCAGTTCGGCTATGGAATTGTAGACGCTGACAGTGCCCTGAAGCTACTGGACACACACGTGCTGCTTCACCGAACAGCAGTGGGAGGTTATTCTGAGAAAACATGGGATTCACACAAACATACTTTCTATAACAATGGAGGACTTGCAAGTGGACTATACTTGGGAGTAGAACAGTGGAAGGTAACCCAACAAATAAACTACTCGAATCTGCACTTCCAGGCTGCTCCTTACGTTTGGGTCAGAGACCGTGGTACCTCCGGTTGGGATGGTTCAAATCCTAACTACGAACTTTCTTGGGGTAGTGTAGTATCAGAATCACTCGACTCAATCGGATGCAATATCATAACATACGTTTACCATCTGACATGCAATTTGCTTGGGCAGTCAATCGACGAATGGTGGCCATGTGCTCCCGGGGATGTCTCCGTGAATTACTCCATACTGGGGCAGCCTAACTTGAGTGCCCCGTCCAATCTTACTTGCTCTAATAATGTCGGGTGTGACGCTCGCATTACGTTAGAATGGCAGGATAATTCGGATGGAGAAGATGGATTCAATGTCTATCGGGATGGAGAGTTGACCGGGACGGTGGGAGCGGATACAAGCACTTTCACGGAAACGTGCCCGGATCCGTGCCAGACATATTTCTACTTCGTTAAGGCGTCTGTTCAGGGGTTTGAGTCTCAGCCTTCCAACACTATTGAGACACGACCCGGCCCCGTAACTCCGATGGCTCCCACCAATCTTCAGGTGGTGAACGTGGGGGAGTGTATGTTCCGCGCCACCTGGGAAGACAATTCGGATTGTGAGGATGGCTTCGTGCTGTATAACGGTGCATATTGGCATGCTTCCTTAGGACCCAACGTCACGAGTTTTCAGGGATATTGGTATCCAGAGTCGGAATGGTTAGAGCCGGCTGATTTCTATGTATATGCGTACTCCGGCCACGTGCTCGGCGGATGTTTGTCGTACTCAGAGCACCTTACGCTTGAGCCGCCCGGCGGAGTCCTGCCTGGCCCCAGCAACCTTCAACTGAGCGGCTCGGACTGTGATTGGACTGCCACCTGGCAGAACAACGACGACTATGACCGGTGTCAGGTGAAACGTCTGTACACCGGGTGCGACATGGAACCGTGGGACTGTATGCCCTACTGGTACTGGTATACTTTCTTTTCTCCCTGTGGCAGCGCTGCCATCACACAGTCACCGGGCTGCGGCTGTTTCTGCATCAGCGCGCGAGGCGGCAAGTGGGTGGACTGCGGCAGCTACGGAAACATGAAGTGGTCGGATTGGTCCAATCGACCCTGCAGGGAACGAGTAATCTGTGAGAGTTCGGGCTGTCCCTATCTTTTCGTTTACGACGGGGAGAGATACCTGGCGGAGAATACGATTTTGGCTTCGGTGGAGATGGCGGAGAATCGGGATATGGAGGTCGACGATTACTACCTGGTGACACAGCCGGTCCCTCGGGTTGACGATCTCTACACTCTTCGGATCGCAGAGTTTGAGCAAGAACATTCGTTTTTGGATCAGGTGGAACTTTGGTCGGTTGACCACGATTTGGACTCGGAGGTTGCGGTGACCAGAAAGGGCAAGGTTCTCCTTTACGATCCGGCGGAGTACTGGGAGCCGATCTCGTGTTACGATGAGAAAGGAGCAAGCCAGGATTCTCTGCTGCGACTGGATCCCCAAGAGCAGGTTTATCTATCTGGCGCGGGAGAATTGATCTTGGACTTTGGACCCCTTCCTTCGGATTCTGGGGCAAAGATTCTCATGTTGCCCTGCTGTGGTGATCCCGCTCAACCGAAGAGCAACCCAAAGGCTGCGACCGGCGAGCCAATGCCTCAGATCGGATTGCTGGTTGAGGCAGAAAAAGATGGTCTGTGGCAAGTGGCGGACTCCATTCCGCCGAGGATGGTCATGCAGCAAGTGTGCATAGATGTAACGGACATTGTGCGAGAGGAGAACGCTCTTAGAGTGCGACTGAGCTGGGATGAGAGAGGCTACACTGTCTCCCGGTTTCAGTCTTTTCGGGCAAACGAGTCGGATCACCCCAAATCCCTGACGCTGGTCAATGCAAGCCACTCTGAGTCGGGCGACGTGACACAGGCGCTCGAATTCGATGACTTGACCTACGTGGAGATCAGGCCCGATGAACAGATTGATCTGACTTTTCCTTACCTGCCCTTACAGCCCGGTAGGATCCGAGACCTAGTCTTCAGGTCCAATGGGTACTACCTGACCGAAAACTGGGAGAAGCTCGCGGTAAATCCCCCCGTTTCGCAGCGCCTCGGCCAGAATTATCCAAATCCTTTCAATCCCCAGACTCAGATCGATTTCAGCCTGTGCAGATCCTCCAGAGTCAGTCTGGTGGTCTACAACCTGCTCGGGCAGAGGGTAATCACCCTGCTGAACGAAACACTGCCGGCAGGCAGCTACAATGTTTATTGGAACGGAAATGACGCATGCGATCAAAAGGCGGCAAGCGGCATATATTTCTACCGCCTTGAGGCAGGAGAATACACGGAAGTCAAGAAGATGACTCTCGTCAGGTAGAGCAAAACGAGGGTTCATA
>CAYFQZ010000225.1:0-3552 GCA_964345305.1 uncultured Ignavibacteria bacterium
GAAAATCCTCCCATCCTGGGGAGGAGGATTTTTCAAAGACCTGGCGCAAAACTCTTGTTACGAAGAAAGTCTGATGTGCTCATTAAGGAAGGCCTGCGGAAGCAAAAAGAGGCAGCCAAATTATAAATCCATTACCGGGTCAACCCCTGAAAGGGAGGCTCTATGTCTATCTCTAAGCCTTTTCAAATTCAGTCTTTTCTGACGAGGTTTTTTGTTCTTCTTTTTTTCGTTCTTGTCTTCAGTCAGGCGCAAGCCGACGTCCCCGACATGATGATCAACACCGACGGGACTGCCAACATTCACAACGAAGAGCAGATCTGGGTTTCCCCGGTCGATTCCAATGTGGTTATGATCGTTTGGCGAGATTTCCGTCTTGGCTACAGAAGAGTGGGGATCGGCGTCTCTTACGACGGAGGCCATACCTGGGTTGACAGTCTTCTGCCAGACGGTGGGTTTCCCCTCCACTCCGACCCCTGCATTTCGGGTGATCGGCTGGGCAATTTCTATCCTTTGACCTTGGCCGTGGGTCCCGATTTCACCTGGAGCGACTTCACTCTGTGGAAGACCACCAACAACGGGGCGGATTGGTCAGGGCCTTTCTGTGTGGTGGATGATACCACCAAATACTTCGAAGACAAGGAGTTTCTTGCCGTCGACAGAACCGGTTGGATCTATGATGGCAACATGTATTTGGCCTGGGCCCGTTTCCCCAGCCCCACCAGGATCATGTTTGCGCGTTCAACCACGGGAGGGGTGACCTGGGAAGATACTGTAGTGGTGGGGCCTCCTTTGGAGGGAGATGTTGACGCCGGACAGTTTGCCTTTCCCCTGGTGGATGCTCTTGGCAACGTCTATGTGGTCTGGGCGGGGCTGTTCGAGGTTTCAGGATATTACTATTACGGCCAAAAAATGGTCAAGTCCACTGACGGTGGCCAAACCTTCACTGATCCCAAGGTAATCTTCGATAACAATCCGGTGAGCTTTGCTCCCGGTGATATCGATATTTACAATTCGGTCTCTATGGCTGCCGACCTGACCGATGGGCCTTACTGGGGGAACATCTATTTCACGGTCACCGATGGAATGTTCGACGTATCCGGCTACCATTCCGACATCTGGTTCATGAAGTCAACCGATGGCGGAGAGAGTTGGACTTCGCTCAGGCGGGTCAACGACGACCCTTTGGGCAAGAATGTCTACCAGTTTCACCAGTGGATCACGGTCAATCAGAAAGGGGCAATCATTGTCTTTTTCTATGATCAGCGCAATGACCCACCTCTTTACCAGAAATTCGATACCTACATTGCCTTCTCCTTTGACGGAGGAGGGACATTTACCACAAACTACCGGGTTTCCGATGTCTCATCAGATCCGAATCTTGCTCTGGCAGGTCAAAGGACCCCCAAGGACCCCGCGCTGACCTACAGACCCTCTTTGTCCAGCCTGAAGCCGCAGGCCCCCAAGGCGGGGCTTTTGGGCGAGTACATTGGAGTGGTCGCTTACAATGACCAGATTCACTGCACCTGGACAGATATCCGGGACGGAAATCAGAATGTCTATTACTCCAACTTCAGAATCCCCTTGCTCCGACCTCGGCTTTATCTGCCGGTGAACGGATACGATCAACACACTGCTTACCCTACCTTCAAATGGGCAGCTTGTGGATATTTCGACGAGGTCACCTACCATCTGCAAATCTCCACCGACAGCACGTTTGCTGCAATCGACTTCGAATATGATGGTATAGACACCAATGTCTTTAAGGTGACTGCGCCCGTAGGTCAGGTCCGGTACCACTGGCGGGTCAAGGCTTTCAGGGGCGCGGATGCCAGCGAGACCGAATATTCGGATGTCTGGAATTTCAATTGTGTGAGTGATGTGAAGGACGAAACCGACGGCAGAGAAAGGCCCTCTGAATTCACTCTTCTGCAGAACTACCCCAACCCCTTTAACCAGGCTACCAAGATAGAGTTTACCTTGGCGAAGCCGGGTTTTGTCAGCTTGAAGATTTGCGATATCCTGGGAAGGGAAGTTAGAACCTTGGCTTCCGAGCGGCTTTCTTCAGGTTATAAGTCCGTGCTCTGGGACGGCACAGATGATATGGGGAATGGGGTTGCCTCAGGAGTCTACTTCTACCAGCTAAAGGTTGAAGACTCCTCGCCGTACGAGGTTGGCAGCTTCACCGAGACCAAAAAGTTGCTGCTGCTGAAGTAGAGTTTCCTTGATTGGCTGCGGACAAGCCTTTAATCCCCCTGTGCCTGAGGCGACATCAATTGTGGCGCAGAACTCGACGTTGCTGATGTGATGTCCGTAATCGTCTGCCTATTAGCAGGTAAATCACCGCCTGACTGTTAGTTCCTACCGAGCTATTGCCGAGGAGCGGGTCGCATGTGCTACGGGTCCGGGGGAAATGCCGGCGCGGCGACTTGAGTTGCGCGAGCCAGCTGCCAATAACGAACATCATCCATTCTTCGAGCATTTCTGCTGGTGGACTGCTGGAATCGCCGATTTCTGCGAATGTTCTAATCTTATGATTCCCAAAAAGTAAGCCTCTGAGCAGAATGTTCTGTCGTAGCTTTCTGCTAAAGCTCTGGCCAGGTGACGGGCTTTTTGCATTACGACTCCACTCCGCACTCATTAAGTTATTAAGGTTACGAGCATTAGCCCGGCCCGCACAAATCCCTTTATTGTCAGGTTTTCGGCACGGACTTTGTTTGACGTCAAATGCTGAGGAGAAAGGACAGACCGAGATTCTGCGTAGCGACGCCGAGGCACGCACAACAACACCAAGGGAGACGTGGTCTATTCGGCCAGCTATGTATATGGTGGCGGTCCTGCTTCTGACCCAGGTGGACTGGAGATGGTAGCTGTAAAGGAACTGTTAAGTTCGGTAGTATTAGTTCGTTCAACAAACCATCACCTCGGAGGCGGGCCGCCACCTGTCCTAATTGCATCTGGCACTCCAGAATGCGACGATGTCATTTCGCCTCAAAAAGACTTGCAAAAGAGAGGAAATAAGTTAACTTACTAAGTGGAGTATAGGGCTAACCTTTGAAAGGAGGATTTTGTGTCTCTCTCTAAACTGTTTCGGAACGGGTGTTTCTTGCCCGCTTTTTTTGTTTCAGTCCTTTTCGTGTTATACTTCAGTCAGGCGCAAGCTGACGTGCCCGATATGATGATCAACACCGATGGAACGCCGCAGATACACAACGAGGAGCAGATCTGGGTGTCCCCGGTCGATTCCAGCGTGGTGATGATCGTGTGGCGCGATTTCCGTCTTGGCTACCGAAGGGTAGGGCTTGGCGTCTCCTATGACGAAGGCCATACCTGGGTTGACAGCCTTCTGTCCGGCGGCGCGTTTCCCTATTATTCCGATCCCTGTCTCTCCGGTGACCGGCTTGGGAACTTCTATCCCTTGACCATGAATTACTCCGGCTACGGGTTCAGCGATTTCGCGGAGTGGAAGACCACCGACAACGGAGCAAACTGGTCGGGTCCCTATATGGTCCTGGGTGAGTACGCAGACTATCTGGAAGACAAGGAATTCCTGGC
>CAYFQZ010000226.1:0-3099 GCA_964345305.1 uncultured Ignavibacteria bacterium
ACAGGGTGGTTGGGGCAGATATCGCAGCTATCTCCGGTCCCGTCTTCATCGGCATCCTCCTGATCCGGATTGAAGGCGTGGGGGCAATTGTCAAGCTCGCAGGTGTTTTCCGGGAATCCGGGATTGCCGTAGCCATCACCGTCGGTGTCGGTGCAGACGTCGCAGCTGTCGCCAATGCTGTCAGCATCGGCATCCTATTGGCCCGGATTGTAGACGGTGGGACAGTTATCATCAGGACATTCGTTTTCCGGGTTACCCGGGTCGCCGTAGCCGTCGCTGTCGGAATCCACACAATAGACACTGCACTGGTAGGCGAAGACCTGGAAATCATCAATGCCCGCCTCCACCACAGAGCCATCGTTTAAATCCGAAGCCTCGAAACGGACTTTTAGCTGCTCACTTGGCGTGACGAAATCGCCGACCAAAAAGTCATATTCTTCCCACCCAGAGGAGGTCACCGGCCCAATTGTTTCCACCAAAGTCCAGCCCACTCCACCGTTGTCAGAGACATAGACCTTGAAAAGATCGTTGTTGGGATCATTCCCATAATTGTTGGTATACCAGAGGGCATAATGGATTCTGGCGTCCTCTCCGTCGCTGAGATCCATGGTTGGTGAAATTAACCAGGTGATCCCGCCGTCAACGTCAGAATTGCCGTCTTCGTTATCTGTGAGGTAACAGTTGCCTGAGCCATCAAAATCAGTGGGTGGATCCCCCCGATCTCCCCCCCGATTGGGACGCCACGTTCCCAGGCACCATCAGTAAGATAAGGATCGTTCTCCACGGTCCAGCCCAGATCGGTCTCGAAGTTGTCTGTGAGCTGAAGCTCCACGCTGTTAGCGGAAACCGTAGACAAGGCTTCGGCGGGTGCACCGGCCGGAAAGAGCTGAGTTTGCCCCTCTGTGGTTTGAGCTCCAAAGTAGAAAGAGACCTGGGTGACACACTCCGCTTCGGGGAAAACGGCGTCGTAGACGTTTGGCTCGATTTCGATCATAGGTATTTCGACCCAGCCGGAGCCGTCATTGAAATGCATCACGCCGGTGCCCGGGTCAGGTTCGGCCATGACACCGGCAACCACCACACGCAGGGTGGTTCCGCCGTAAGGGGAGATGATCTCCGGCAGCCCGTCAGGGAAGGAGAAGGCAAGCAGTTGCAGCTCAGGCGCAGGCATGTTATGTGCGCCGAAGCCGGCGGCGATTTCGTAGTAGTGAGGCGTGCCGTCGTAGATATTGCCATTGTCGTCGTCCAAAGTCAGGTAATCGACAGTGATGCTGGGATCGATCATGGTTCCCGTGTGCAGCAGCATGGCGTTGATGGCCAGGTTGGAGAGGATGTCAAGGTAGGTAATCGGATTGGTGAGTATCAGCTCGTTGCGGGTACTCCATACGCAGCCGGAGAGGAGCTGACCGCAGTAGTGAATCTCGCCCTCGCAGGGATACTGCAGGTCGTTGTCGGCATTGCGCAGCGGCACGTCACAGTCGCCGTAAAAGCCCCAGCCCGTGCCCGCGTCGTCTAAGATCAGCAGGCCCATGACGTCGCCCATGCCTTCACCATACTGGCCCTGACCGCTGCCGGCCATAGCCACCAGGTGATGGCCATATTCGTGATGGATCACCGATGACCAGGCGGTGTTGGGATACCCGCCGCCGGTCTGGCAGAAGGTGATGGAGTAACCGTCATACCAGGCATTACCAGGACAGTATCCACCGGTTTCATTAACGTACACCGGGAACTCGTTTTGCTGGAGTCCGGGATAATCGGGATTGTAAGTGAGCGTGAAATCTCGCACCACGTTGGCCTGGAAATAACCGTTGACCTCGGCCCGGCGGAACTCGTCGGTGTTGGGATCGTTGTGCATGAAATCGGCGGGTCCCGGTGGTATGATGGTGTCGGGAAGTACCGCGTCGCTGCCCGCCTCGTTGTAGACTCGAAACCACTCACCCCACAGCCGCGATTCGACAATCACCTCCGAAGAGCCCTGATCAGGAATAACGAAATGGCCCTTTGAATCGGTATAGGCGACTGTGCTGCCTATGTTCACCCGCGCCCACCGCATGGGCTCGGGTAACTCCTCCTCGCAGAAATCGGCAGCCCTGCCTTGGGTGGCCCGGCCCTCGACTGTGCCTACCACATCCTCGAATATGATAAGATCCTCCTGATACAGGATCGCGCCGGTCTCCGCGCGGGTAACGAACAAGTATTTTTTTTGCTCGCTGCCATCGGAGGGGCGGCCGTTGTCACCGATGAAACTGTAGGCTAATGTCGGTTCAACTGCCATGTCGTCCACTCCGGCCCAGATCACCATTTCCGGCTCGGTGAAATTGACCAGGCTTGGAGACACGCTCAAGGCGCTGTTAATCCCTTCGCCGGGATTCAGCACGCGCTGCTGGATCTGCGGCTCGAATCCACCTAGATTCCGCAGGTCGGCCGAGGCCAGCACCAGCGGGTACCCCTCTTCATTTCGCACCAGCAACAAAAGCCGTGAGCGGAAAACGGGGACTCCTTCCTTGTACTGGCCGTAGTAAACTCCGGTGAACTTGTAGGTGCCAGCATCGCGGTCATACATGATCGGCTGGAGGTGCCCATCATCTAAGTCCGTGCGACCCACACCCAGAAGGTGAGCGTTGGACCCAAGGAAGTTCTCGGCACTCTCCTCCGGGCTTACGCCCTGAGAGAAGGCCTCGCCATAGAGGCGCTTGATTCGCCCCGCGTGCTGGTAAGCGCCCACCTGGGCCGTGGTGTTGGCAAGCTGAATCGAGGAATGACCCTCAATGTCTGGCAAACCGAAAGAACTGGGCTCATCTGCGAAGCATGTCCCAGGCACTGCAGCGAAGATAAATCCCGCAATGGAAACGATTAACACAAAGCATAGAAGCGTTCCCTTCTGTTTCATCAGAACCTTCTCCTTTGTTGGTTGAAAAGTGGTTATGCTTGATGCCGAAATAGCTCCGGCAAGAGAGCAATTGATTGCTTTTTTATTCAGGCCAACCCCGGAAAGCAACCCGCAAGTTTTGAGTTACGTTCCGATTTATCCACTAAACTAAATATACCCCCTTTCGCACATTTGTCAAGCGATTAGAAATAGATTTTTCCCCTGTG
>CAYFQZ010000227.1:0-6720 GCA_964345305.1 uncultured Ignavibacteria bacterium
GTTGGAAAATAGACATTATTAGCCTTAATGAAAGTGGTATCGGTGGCTTTAAGGAAATCATATTTGAAATAAAGGGTAAGGGCGCTTTCAGTCGGCTTAAACATGAAAGGGGGGTCCACCGGGTACAGCGAGTGCCGGTCACCGAAGCTTCCGGTAGAATTCACACATCCGCCGCCTCCGTGGCCGTACTTCCAGAGGCAGAGGATGTGGAGGTGGAGATCAAACCCGAAGAACTGAAGATAGACGTGTTCCGCTCATCGGGCCCGGGAGGCCAATCAGTGAACACCACCGACTCGGCGGTAAGGATCACCCACCTGCCTACAAACACAGTGGTCACCTGTCAGGACGAGAAATCCCAGCTCAAGAATAAGAACAAAGCTATGAAGGTGCTCAGGGCCCGGCTCTTAGACAAGGCAGCGACCGAGCAGAGAAGCAAAATCGCTCAGGAAAGAAAAAGCATGGTGGGAACCGGCGACCGTTCCGAGAAGATCAGAACCTACAACTTTCCTCAGGGACGGGTAACCGATCACAGAATTGGCTTGACTTTATATCGCCTGGAAGACATCTTGAGCGGCGAGATCGACGAGTTTGTACAGGCCTTGAAGAAGAAGGAGCAGGAGCAGAGACTGGAAAGCTCCAAAGCCTGATCTGCAAACCTTCCGCGAACCCTGCTATGTCTGTGCTGCCTTTAACCGCACCCGGAGCGATGGACCAGACACATTCTTTAGCTCACTCGGACGAGAAAGAGAAATGAAGACCTGGAGGATTGCCGCAGCCGTAATCTTCACCCTCCTTATGCTGGTCTTCACCAGAAAGACCACCGCAGTGCGCTCAGTCCACAAGATGGTGGAGCACGGGGGGATCTTGATTGAACACCGCACGGTCCCCAAGCAGGTGGGGGAGGAGATTCCGCTGATATCCGCCAGGGTGGAGGGAAGTTCGGAGGTCCAATTGGTCTATAAGATCGGGATGGAGGGTGAGTACCAGTCGATTCCCATGCTGCCCAAGTCAAGCGAACAGAACGTGTTCGAGGCCAGCATACCTCTTCATCCCAAAGGAATCAAGGCCTGGTACTACCTGGAGGCCGTCAGCCCGGCTGAGGAAGGCGGGGTCACAGTTACATTGCCCGAAGCCGAATCAGGTCAGGTGGATCCCATAAGGCTCAAGTTTGAAGGGCAGGTTCCCCCTTACGTCATCATTGCCCATATCCTGTGCATATTCGGCGCCATTTTCTTTGCCATGCTGGCTTTGTTTTCTGCCATTGACGTTAGTAGGGGCAAGGAAACTTTGAGACAATCCGTGAAGTACCCGGTCTGGACACTCGTGCTTCTGTTCCTTGGGTTCGTACCGTTTGGAATCGCCATGAACTATTTCGCTTTTGGCGTATTGTGGGAGGCTTTTCCTTTCGGCTGGGACGTTACGGACAACAAATCCCAGATTATGATGCTCTTCTGGCTTCTTACGCTGCTTCTGACAAGAGGAAGTCTTTTCGGGAAAGGCCGGGAGAAAAATGCGATATCTGATCGTGGCTACTCCGCCCTGGTGATTGTCTCCTTCGTTGCCACCATGATCATCTTAGCCGTTCCACACAGCGTGTAAGGGCCCGGAAAAGGAAAACTGATATGGAACAAGATCCCAGGCTGACCGAACTGGCGCTGTCTGTAACCAGGGATGAGGGTGCGAGTTATGCAGACATAAGAATTGAGGAGATCTCCGAAGAGAACCTCAGCGTCAGAAACGGGACGGTGGAGTTGATCGGGAAATCCGTCAACTTCGGCTTGGGAATCAGGGTGATAGTCGATGGCGCCTGGGGATTTGCCGCCAGCGCCGACGTGAATCCGGAGAGCGTCAAAAAGGTCAGCAGGCAGGCCGCACGGATCGCCCGCGCCAGTTCCCGGGTGAAGGGGATGGGGGTGGCTCTGGCTCCGGTCGAGAAGGTGGTCGATTCCTACAGGACCCCGGTAATCACTGATCCCTTCTCCATGTCCCTGAAAGAGAAACTGGACTATCTTCTGTTTCTGGGTGGCTTGATGAGAGGCGTATCCGGAATAAATCAGGCTGAAGCCTACATGAACTTTGTCAAAAGGAGAAAGGTTTTTGCCAGCTCGGAAGGATCGGCTATCGGACAGACGCTCATCCAGAGCGGCGGGGGCATATCTGCCACAGCCATGCGGAGCCACCGGGAGATGGGAAGCCGATCATACCCCAATTCGAGCGGGCAGCACCAGTCCAGGGGATACGAGCTCATTCGCGAGCTGGATTTCGACAACAACGCCAAAAGAATTGCCGAGGAGGCGGTTGCGCTTCTTTCTGCCAAGGAGTGCCCCTCCAAGAATACCACCGTAATCCTGGACGGGCCGCAGATGTCACTGCAGATTCACGAGTCTATCGGACATCCGCTGGAGTTGGACCGGGTTTTTGGGGCGGAGAGGAACTTCTCCGGAACCAGCTTTGCCACACCAGAGAAGCTGAACAAGCTCAGATACGGTTCAGAGGTAGTCAACGTGGTAAACGATTCCACCTGGCCCTTCGGATTGGGGACTTTCGGCTATGACGACGAAGGGGTGAGGGCCTCCAGGAGTTTTCTGATCAAGGATGGAATTCTGGTGGGCTATCTGTGTTCCCGGGAGACCGCGGCCCGCTTAGGGATAACCAGCAATGCCTGCATGCGAGCCAACAGTTGGGCCAACGTTCCCATAGTTCGACAGATAAACGTCAACCTTCTGCCCGGAGACAAGAGCCTGGATGAGATGATCTCAGAGGTGGACGATGGGATCTACATGCAGGCGGTCCGCACCTGGTCAATTGACGATAACCGGGAGAACTTCCAGATGGGCTGTGAGATCGGACGGGAGATCAAGAACGGCAAGCTGGGCGAGATGATCAAGAGTCCCTCTTACTCCGGGAACAGCGTGGAATTCTGGAACTCCTGTGACGCGGTGGCCAACCAAGATCACTGGGAAATATGGGGCACTCCCAATTGCGGCAAGGGACAGCCGGTGCAGAATATGCCCACCAGTCAGGGTGCCTCGCCGGCCAGGTTTAGAAACGTGAAGGTGGGCTCTTGATGTTTAGAGTCTCAGGAGAGCAGCTTAAAGATGTTGGATAAAGATAAAGCACTGGAGATTCTTCAGAAGGGACTGGAGTCCTCACAGGCCGATCAGACAGAGTTGGTTTTGCTGGGCGAAGATTTCTCGTACACCCACTTTGCGGAAAACGTGATCAGTCATAACATCTTTCGTTCGGATCATACGGTCATGGCCAGGGCTGTTCTGGGCAAAAGGCGGGGCCTGGCGGTGACCAACCGGATCGACAATCAATCGGTAGCCCAGGCAGTGAAAACGGCCAGCGAGATCGCCGGCTACCAGAACGAAGATCCAGATTTCGTGTCCCTACCATTGTCATCGCCAGCTCCGCAGGTTGAGGGATTCTACCGGAGAACCTCGGACTATTCCCCTTTGGAGAAGGCAAAGGACGTGAAGAGGGCGGTTGACCGATGCAAGGCTCATGAACTTTCAGGTTCGGGGGCGTACCAGACCGAAACCCAAGTGACCGCAGTGGCGAATTCGCTGGGGACAAGGCAATACTTCGCCGGCACCACGGCGCACCTGACTCTGACCGCCAGCGCGGGAGAAGGAGTCTCCGGCTGGGCCCAGGGATATGATCGGGACGTGGGCAAGATCGACCTGGAAAGCATAATCCGCGCGGCTACCCTCAGGACAATCCTGTCGAGAGACCCGATCGAGCTCCCCCCCGGCAAATACACGGTGATCCTGGAAGAGGCGGCGGTGGCGTCGCTTCTTCTGTTCCTTGGATTCTTGGGCTTCGGTGCAAAGACTTATCTTCAGGGTCGAAGTTTCATGGCCAGAAACATGGGTGGAAAGATAACCGGCGATATGATCACCGTAGTCGAGGATCCCTTCCATCCTGCGATGAAGGCCATGCCATTCGACTACGAGGGGATGCCCAAGAAGAAGGTCTCGCTGATCGAGAAAGGCGTGGCCAAAGGCGTGGTATACAACTCCTACTACGCCAACAAGGCCGGCGCCGAATCCACCGGGCACGCGTTTCCTCCCGACAACACCTTCGGCCCGTACCCCAAGAACATGGTCGTGACCGAAGGCGATGCCAGTCTGGAGGAGATGATCTCATCGACAAAAAGGGGGATTTTGATCACTCGTCTCTGGTACGTCAACTACATGAATCCCATGATCACCCAGGTGACGGGGACGACCAGGGATGGGACTTTCCTGATCGAGGACGGAAAGGTCAAGTCCGCCGTCAAGAACATGCGCATTGGGCAGAGTATCCTGGAGGCTTTCTCCAACGTGGACATGATGAGCAGACAGAGGAAGTTATGCCCCCAGTTCGGCGTGGAGATGTACGTGCCGGCGATGAAGATAAGAGATTTCACCTTCATTGGAGGATGAGTGCGGTAGCCGTCAACGGATTGAGCGGATGTAACGGATCCAATCCGTTTAATCTGTTGCATCCGTTGACCTATTCGTTCCATCGGCTGACCGCCTTTCGATGCCATGATGGATAACATCCCCCATCAGGAGTTGACTTTTAAGGTGATCGGTGCCGCGATGGAGGTCCATTCAGAGGTTGGGCCAGGATACAACGAAGAGGTATATCAAAAGGCGCTAGAGATCGAGCTAAGGAATCGGAAGATTGAGTTTGAACCTCAGAAATCCATCGAGGTGAAGTTTAAAGGCGAGACGGTCGGGCTCAAGATTCTTGACTTCCTGGTCGAGCACAAGGTGGTGGTAGAAATAAAGGCGCTTTCAAGGTTGGACTCGGATCACGAGGCCCAAGTGATCTCCTACCTGAAGGCCACAGGGAAAGAGGTTGGTTTGCTGATAAACTTCGGCGCAAAGAGACTTGAGCACAAAAGGATTCTTCCGTCGACGAAGATAAGAGAGAGGTCAACGGACTAAGCGGATGTAACGGATAGAATCCGTTTAATCCGTTCCATCCGTTGACAGCTCAAGAGGAACATCAAGCTGGTCAACGGATTAAGCTGATGTAACGGATAGAATCCGTTTCATCTGTTCCATCCGTTGACCGATCCGTTCGCAGCCAAATAAGCAGAGGATTGAGATGTTAAGCCGCAGAAGATTCTTGAAGTTATTCGGGTTTGCCAGCCTGGCGCTTTCTTTTCTGCCCTCAATCTTGCTAGGAGGCGCGTCCCCCAAATGCTCAAAGGATGAAAAATCAGGGGTGGGAGTCAGAAACTGGCTTTACGGCTCCCCGCGCAAGGGTTGTTCCTCCCCCAATCTGGCATTCGAGTATCGTGCGAAGGGAGAAGCGGGTTTGAGGCATATGGCGGACCTCGGCATTCCCCCTGAATTTGCCTCTCAAATGAGCTATGAGTACTACGTGTCTTGAAACACTCAACCAGGCGGTTGAGAAGTTTCGATCTGAAGGCATTGACCGCCCCCGGACCAATGCAGAGCTTTTGCTGGGGGCGGTTCTTAGTGTCAAGAAGATTGATCTCTACTTGAATCGCGACCGCATCCTCACCACCGAGGAGACGGAGAGATTCTATCGGTTCGTCCAGGAGAGGCTCTCCGGAAAGCCGGTCCAGTATATAATAGGCAGCACGGAGTTCTTTGGACTTGAGCTGAAAGTCAACCCGAACGTTTTGATCCCTCGGCCGGAGACGGAGACTTTGGTGGAAGTCGTGCTTGAGCATCTCACAGGAGTTGCTCAGCCAAGAATTGTTGACGTGGGCACCGGCTCCGGCGCGATAGCCATCAGTTTGGCCAAGAACCTTGGAGGCTCGTTCGTCTTTGCCACCGACATCTCCACTGGGGCTCTGGCAGTGGCGAAGGAGAACGCCAGCAGGCACAAAGTGGAAAGTCAGATTGAATTCGTCAGCGGCGACCTGCTTGATCCGCTGGTGGACCGGAACATAGGGGGGACTATCGATTGCGTGGTGTCGAATCCACCTTATGTCAGCCGTGATGAGTTCGATGATCTGCCCAAGGAAGTCAGGGACTTCGAGCCCATCGTGGCGCTCAAAACGGATGAGGAGGGAACGCTGTGTCATAGAAACATAGTGGAGAAATCGCTTGATTTCTTAAGGGAAGGTGGTATATTGGCTCTGGAGGTAGGATCGGGTCAGGCAGGAGAGGTGGCCGATCTGATCCGAAATCAAAGAGGATTCGACAAAGCGGAAACAAAGAGAGATCTGGGGGGCAGAGATAGAATAGTCCTCGCTCGCAGACGCTGAACCCTAAAGACAGGGGGTGCAGATGCGAGAAAGATTGGTTGCGTTTTCCTTCATTCTTTTCGTTTCTATCATTTTCCTTTTCTGTTCGCTTGCTTTCGCCACCAGAAGCAGGCTTTCGGGCATGGGCGGGCTCTCCGTGGTGATCGAGGACGAATCCAACATGATGAACCTGTGGGATTTCGGTCGCAATCCGGCCGGATTCTTGGCGGATGAGAGGAACTCGATCGTGCGGGCTGATTTGTTCTGGGATAGCTATGAGGTAAGTGACTTGAACTACTTCTCCTATCCCGTCGGCTACGTGAAGTATAAGGCAGACGGAGAAGAATTCGGTGGCTGGATCTCCGGGGCTATCCGAGAGGAGGACGATTTTGCCCTGGGCGCAATGGGCAGCTACCTTGAGCGAAAGCTGGACTCCAGAAACCTTGATAACAAGTACGAATCCCGGGGAGGGCTTTTGGTCTTCTCCAAGGCCTTGGATCCAA
>CAYFQZ010000228.1:0-4156 GCA_964345305.1 uncultured Ignavibacteria bacterium
GGGTGATCGCCCCATCTCGGTCTTTTCTGCCGATCTGGACGGTGACGGGGACCTGGACTTGGCAACTGCAAATGCCGGTTCCAACAATGTCTCGGTTCTGCTGAACAACGGGGATGGTGCCTTTGCCCCCGATTCCGTCTACGCGGTGGGATGGTATCCTTACTCAGTGTTTTCTGCTGACCTGGATGGGGATGCGGACCTGGACCTGGCAACTGCTAGTTACGCTAGTTACTATTCCTACAATGTCTCGATTCTGCTGAACAACGGGGACGGCACCTTTGCCGCCCATTCGATCTATCCGGCGGGTGACCACACCAGTTCAGTCTTCTGTGCCGATCTGGATGGGGATGGGGACCTGGACTTGGCGGCTACGAATACCGGTTTCGACAATGTCTCGGTTCTGCTGAACAACGGGGATGGCACCTTTGCTCCCCAATCCGTCTACGGGGTGGGCGGCTGGCCTCTCTCAGTCTTTTCTTGTGATCTGGATGGAGATGGAGATCTGGACTTGGCGACTGCAAACGAGTATTCCGGCAAAGTCTCGGTTCTGCGGAACAACGGGGATCGCAGCTTTGCCCCCCAATTGGTCTATCCGGTGGGTGGCAATCCTGTCTCAGTCTTCTCTGCTGATCTGGATGGGGATGGTGACCTGGACTTGGCAACTCCAAATATCGGTTCCGGCAATGTCTCGGTTCTGCTGAACAACGGTGATGGCACCTTTGCACCCCATTCCGTCTATGCGGCGGGTGTCTGGCCTGTCTCAGTCTTCTCTGCTGATCTGGATGGCGATGGGGACCTGGACCTGGCGGTAGCAAACGCCTACTCCGACGATGTCTCGGTTCTGCTGAACAAACCTGAAGTCGACGTGGAGACGACACCAGAACATCTCCCAACCCGATTCTCTTTGTGCCAGAACTACCCCAATCCGTTCAATCCGAGGACGGCAATCGATTACTCGGTCCCGACGCGCTGCCATGTGACCATCACCATATATAATCTTCTGGGGCACAGAGTCAGTACCATCGTGGACCAGGTCAAGCCTGCGGGGAAATATACCACCTATTGGGATGGGAGAGACCATGATGGCAGAGCCCTGGCAACAGGCGTTTATTTCTACCAGATTAAAGCCGGCCATCTGACCGAGACGAAGAAGATGCTGCTTTTGAAGTAAGGGGAGCCTGGCTGAAGCCGGACCCATACATTCAACAGTCTCGACGAGACAGTAGCCGGTCACTATGAAGTTGGAAATCTCAATTGTCACGGCGTGCCTGGCCCGGGCGATATGGCATAGCTGCTGACCCCCCTGTTCAAGAACGGCCCGCCGCCGGGCTGTCCTTGACTCGAACATCTTCAGTTGTCAGATAACCGGCCGAGCCTCCTGCTTAGAGGCTCGGCTTTTTCATTGCTCTGGCAGCATCAATAATATACTTTAAGCTGTATAACAAAGTGGGGATGAAGCCGAAACCAATATTGGTGACACGTTCTCGGAAGATGATATGAAAGTCACTGCGGGTTATTCTCCAACCGAAAAGCGCCCGAGATAGGATAGTATGAATCGAAGCGCAATAACATTTGTTCTGCTGGTTTGCAGCCTCTTCTTTGGCCTGTGTTGCCCCGCTTCTGCACAGGAGACTGCCAGGGAACCCATACGCCTTCTCAACGCTGATTTTTCCGAACTTCGCCTGGAGGAAGATAACGTCATGGTCAATCTGATCGGCAACGTCATCTTCCAGCACGGAGATCTGAATCTGAGAAGCAGCCGGGCGGTCTGGTATCGCACCGCAGGACAGGTGGTTTTCATAGACAGCGTCAGAATCGAGGACCCGGATCAGTCACTCACCGCGGATAGGGTCACCTACTACAGGAATTCCAGAAAGATCGTGGCTGACGGAAGCGTGGTGCTCTTCAGCAAGAAAGAGGATGCCAAGGCAGCCGGAGGTCACGCAGAGTATGACAGGATCAACAAGCTGGTTGTCTTTACCCAACTTCCCTCCTTGAGTGTCAAGCCGGACCGGGGCGACAGCACCATCGTCGTGACCGCCGACAGTCTGCAGTACCACGTGGAAAAAAAGGAAGGTCTGGCCAGAGTAAACGTGCACATAGCCAAAGCAGATATGGTGGCCACCTGCCAGAAGGCCACATGGACAAGCGAGGAGGAGAAGATCATCCTTGAGGGGAATCCAGAGGCAGAAAAGCAGAACGATCGCCTGACCGGAGAGGTAATGAGCCTTCTCATTGACGACGATAGGGTGAAAGAGATCGAGGTGGAGGGCAGCGCAAAAGCCTCGCACCTGGAAGTAATCGACTCGGCCAGTCAGACCACCAGAGAAAGCTTTTTGGCGGCAAAGCGGATGCTCTTCTTCCTGCAGGACGAAGAGTTGCGGCAGGTCAGGGCCTGCGAGAATGCCACCAGCATCTACTACCCGGAGGCAAGGCCTGCGTCGGATACGAAAATCTCCTCAGACAAAAACGAGGCTTCGGGTGACACCATAGACCTGTTTCTGTCGGGAGAGCAGCTGGACCGGGTGACGATCAAGGGCGGGGCCATGGGAACTTACACCTTTCCCCCCGACCGCCAGACCCAGGGTTCCAGTATGGAGGACACCATCTCCTATTCCGCCGAAAGCATCGATTATGAGATCAGAAACGATCTGATCTCACTGGAGGAGCAGAGCAGCTTGAAGTATGGGCAGATATCACTCTCTGCCGGCAAGATTCTGTATCATACCGAGGAGCAAATCCTGGTAGCCGAGGCGAGAATGGTCCGGCAGGACGGACAGGAGATATCGGTTGATCCGCCGGTGCTGCGGGACGGAAAGGAGGAGATAAGAGGCGAACGCATGAGTTACGATCTGCGCAGCCGCCGGGGAAAGGTCCGGGCGGGCGTAACCAGCATTCAAAAAGGCACCTATCGGGGAAGCCTTCTCAGGAAGATAACGGACGAGGTGCTTCTGGCAGACGAGGGCACCTATACCACCTGCGACCGGGAGGAGAGACCCCACTTTCATTTCTACACCCGGAAGATGAAGATCATAGCCAAGGATAAGGTGATCGCCGAGCCTGTGGTGATGTATATCGGACCTCTTCCCATAGCCGCCATCCCCTTTTACATCTTTCCCATCAAGCCGGGAAGACATTCGGGATTCTTGACCTTCGACATCGGCAATCTGGAGGAGGAGCGCTTCGTTCGCAATCTGGGTTATTACTGGGCGCCTTCGGACTATTGGGACTTGAAGGCCGCCTTCGATTACTATGAAGGATCCGGGTGGCTGATAAAGTCCCGGGCTCGATACGCCCAGCGTTACCTTCTGAGCGGCAGCCTGGCGGGATCGTACAATCGCCAATCCAGCTGGAACCGCTCCACCTTGACCAGAAGGAAAAGCGACCGCTGGGACCTGACCTTCAGCCACCGACACACCATCTCTCCTTCGCTTACCCTTTCCGCCTCCGGCACTTTCCTCAGCGACAAAGATTACTGGCGGGATTTGAATCTGGATCCGGTGGAACGGAGAAACAGATCGCTGCATTCTCAGGCCAGCTTGAGCCAAAGGTGGAGTACCGCAAGTGCCACCCTGGCATTGGACCACAGGTGGAATCTGGACACGGATGATCGCGTCCTTAACGTGCCCGTGGTCAATTTCACCCGACCGTCCCTTCCGCTTATCCCTTCAGCAGAAAAGGAGGGAGGGGAAATAAAGCGCAGATGGTACAACTCCATATATTACTCCTTCTCCTCCAGCTTCATCAACTATCAATCCCGACGCAAAAGGGAAGGGGGCTCCGATCGGAAGAAGTTTATGGTGTCCGACAATAACCTTTCCCTTTCTGCTCCGCAAAAGCTCTTCGGCCAGCTGGTTCTAAATCCGGGCCTTCGCTACCAGGAGACCTGGTATTACGTTTTCAGAACCAAGCTCTCGGAGAATTTTCCTGTTCCAGGCAACAGTTCGGCCAGGCGAGGCACCTACTCCGCGAATGTCTCCGCCAATACGGTGCTTTACGGGACCTTCCGTCCCAGGTTGGGTAAGCTGGTAGGAATAAGGCACGTGATGACGCCCAGCGCAAGCTTCACCTGGCAACCGGAGTTTGACCGCAAGAACGAATACCTTTCCTATACCGGACGAGGAGGGTCCACCGCCGAACGGAAATCCATGCGCTT
>CAYFQZ010000229.1:0-15378 GCA_964345305.1 uncultured Ignavibacteria bacterium
TCGCAAGAATTCACATATCACGGAACAGAGGACACAGGTTCAAGCGGAAGAAGCCAAAGATTCACAAGGAATTAAGCGGGTTCGATGCGGGCGGCTGTACGGCATGAGTTTTGCACCAATAGGCAAGGCGAGCACCATCTTTATAGAAATCTCTGGCGAAAGGAGATGATAAAGATGAAAAAATACGCAATCGCCACGATCCTTGCTTTTTCACTTTTTCTCTTGACGTGCAGCAACACGAAAAACCCGGTGACGGGTCCAGATGAAGGCCCGGCAGGCTTGAACTTCAAGTCCCAGCAAAGCAGCTGCAAGGAGAACTCAACCCATGCGATGGGGGAAGCCGCATTCGAATCGTTGCAGGGCCAATGCAAACCAAACGTATACAAGGGTGCTTCGGAAGCCTCGGCCGGTGACTTCGAGGATTCAGTTCTGGTCTGGTTTAGCGCCGACACCGTGTGGGTGCTGCACAAGAACGCCTTCGAGAATTGCTGTTCGGTGATCCTGGGCGAGGTGGTGCAAACTCCCCAAGGCTTCGACGTCTTTGAGTACGATACCTCAAGCAGCTTGTGTCGCTGCATGTGCTACTTCGATATCGTAACGATGTTCTATAATGTCCCGCCGGGAGTTCATCTTATTCGGGTGTTCGACGCCGCCGGCAACTTCGTGGGCGAGGCGGAGCTGACGATCCCCTCCGAAGGCGGCACGGTCATCTTCAGCGCCCATGGGGACACCATCTTCGTGACCCACCAGGATGCGTTTTACAACTGCTGTTCAGAGATCGAAGTTGACGTAGTGCAGACCGCGGAAGGGTTCGATCTATTCGAGCGCGATGCCAGTGAGGAAGCTTGCTACTGCATGTGCGATTTCGACATCACCACCACCATCTCCGGGGTCTCTGAAGGCGAATATCTGGTCAGACTCTTCGACATATGTGGCAACTTTCTGGATTCGGCAGTTGTCACTGTCTACGGTTACGTCGTAAACCTACCGTAAACGGTCGGCTCGAGCCAATCATTCAAGTTTGACGATCCATCATCTCTTCTCATCCAGGCAGTCTCGCCAATCGGATAATGTCTCATGGTGACACAGCGTTGACCCGCGTCGGTCAATTGATCGTATCCTGTCACATACTTGCTGCGAGAGCCATCGACGACTGGCTGTCCCGGTCTGCTTGCCGGGTATATCCTGAGCACATCGCGGGAGCATGAAGCTCAAACCGTGCCCGCCAGAAGGGCAGGTCCTCGACCTGACTTTTAAACGCCACAAAAAGCTTTGACTATTCAAAATCTCGAGGCTATCTTCCCCTCGTGTCAGCTTCCAGGTTGGATATGTTTGCAGGCCAAGGACCGATTGGCTGCGATGGGACTCCTGTTTTTGGGCACAGGAACTGCAGAAAGAATAGGATCCGTGGGCTGAGCCGGCTTCAGTTCAAAGGCTGGCTTGAACCACGTTGTTTGCTGTCATTCAGGGAGACAGGGCCCGCCGGATCAGGCTGGGGCGTGATCCTGCTCGCCTTGAAAAGTCTGCGTCCCCAGATACCCGACGGTTAGGCGCCGGGCGGAACAGAGGCTTCACTTGGTGCGAAATGCGAAAACTGCTCGAAAAAAGCTATGATTTCCCTTAAGAGTTTCAAAAGCGATCTTTGGCCATGCCTGGTCTACGGCCTGCTTTCTGGGGCTGTCGTGGCAGTCTTGACCAGAGATGGGATCATGCTTAGCTGGGATTCAATAAACTATATCTCCATGGCCAAGAACGTCGGCACGGCGCACTGGACCGAGTCATTGATTGCCACCTGGCCTCCCTTCTACCCCATTTTGATTTCCTTTGTCAACTCTCTTGGACTTGTGGGGGAGGAGTCCGCCAGGATCATCTCGGCCGGCATGTATGCGGTGCTGGTACCGGTCATTTTTCTGCTTGCCAGGGCGACTGCTGGAAGACTGGCAGCACATCTGACTTCGATATCCATGTTGTTTTTCGCACCACTTCTCTTCGTCTACAGCTATGGTGGGTCGGAGACGGTCTACATCACCAGCTCGGCCATTTCGCTGCTGGCGCTGCACCAGTTCTACACCTCCGCTCAACCGAGCACCAGAAAATACCTGATATGGGGTGCTCTCTTCGTCGGGCTTGCTTTGCTGGCCCGTTACATCGGTGTGGCCCTGTTCCTGGCGGGATTCTTGATCATCCTGTTGAAGAGGGAAGGGAAGATCTGGGTCGACAAGGTTAAGTCCCTTGCCATCTTCAGCGTGCTGGCTTGGGCTCCCGTGACTGTTTATATAATGGGATGTTTTTATTACAAAGGTCAACTTCCCGGTTACGGAGATCACCCCATGCCTTCACTGTGGGAGAACGCGATTCGGTTGCTCAGCACAATCTACCGCGACCTTCTGACCTTGGAGTTGGGCTTTGCCAACCCCGGTCTGTTTCCCTACAGAATCGATTGGAGGCCGAATATTCCTTTGGAAAACCTGGGCAAGATGGCAGCTGTGGTTTTCCTCCTTCTGGTCGTATGCTATTTTCTGTTGAGGAAGCCCCGGAACATGGCGAGAGGTCAAATTGTGCCCCTCATCTACGTAGCATGCTACATTTCGTCCCTGTTAGTTCTCACTTCCGTTTGGGTCCCCATCAACATAGCAACCAGATTCTGCGCCCCCATCTATCCGTTCCTGATTCTGTCAGCTTTTTCTCTCCTGCTCTACCTGGGTAGAGGCGTTGTCCAAAGAAAGCCCAGGTTGGCACTCTGGGCCGGAGGGGCCATCGTCGTGCTTTGTTTCTGGTCCATTCAGTTTGTTTCCAGCACCAATGTGTATATGAGGACGGCACGTTCTCAGCCGCCCGCAGCCAGATATAGCGACGTCACAGGTGACGGAATGTATGACGTGTCGGACATCATGTACTTGGCCAACTACCTGTTTCGAGGCGGCCCTCAGCCGCGGCCTATTGAGAATGCAAATGTTAACTGCGATCACACCGTAAACATGGGCGATGTTGTCCATCTGATAAACTACGTTCTGAAAGATGGCAAGCCGCCTTGCCATCTGATTGATCATTAGCTGCTTTGATCATGAGATGCTGGCTGGTCTTGGAAGGATTTGGGTTCGTAATAAGAAGCACTCGGCCCGTTTCTGTCTGCCCCAAGTGAATTGGCTGCCGCAGAGATGAAGTTTTTGTTGACAGCAGGGGCCTTAACACTATATTATAAGAAGGATATGGGCCCGGCCCAAGCCGCAAGTGACTTCGACTCGGAGGCTCGAAGCATGGGTAGACGAAGGACCGGATTAGTTGTCTTGTCCGCACTCCTTTTGGTGCACGTGGCCTGCGGAAAAAACTACTATCCCACCGCCACGCGGCCACCGTTTTTCGCAGACTCCTACCACGGCGAGTGCAAGCCCGAGACCGGTCGAACGGGAAAGCTTTTGGGCGACGGGAAGATTATCTTGAGTTCGTTCAACGATACGATTCGCGTGGTGCACGTCAATGCTCATTACAACTGCTGCGCCGACATAAAGATGGAAGTGAAAAAGACCGGCTACGGCTTCGATCTCTTTGAGAAAGATGAAGGGTTCGAATGCGATTGCACCTGTGACTCAGACGTTACCACGTTCATCTACGGTCTTTCCGCCGGAACCTACCTGGTCAAGGTATTCAACCTGGAAGGCAACTACATGGACCAGGGCTACGTGATAGTACGTCCCAAAGACCCGGATGGCCCGAGCGGATGATTCGCTGAGTAGGGGAACGGGCAGGTTTTGGATTCGAGGTTATCTCGCTTCTGTAATTTACACTTCACCAGTAACTTATCGCTGTATCGTCGGCTGCAGGACAGTGGGCTTGAGCTTCTCGTCCTGAATTTGTCCACATTTGACGGCTGAAGGTCTGACCCTGAGAGACCGATAACAGCTATGCCGGTGGCCTTCTGCGACTGCCGGGTGCCGGGAAGAAGCCAGGCTGCTGCTTATTGCTGAACAGAAGCGGGCTCGTGCGCAGGGTCACCAATACAAGCGGTCTCGACGAAAGCAGGTGGTTGCCAGTCAGCGGGGCAGGCACGGCGGGGGCAGATTGAGAGATCAATTTAGCTCGGTCTGCGAATTTCCGGTTGGCGGCCAAAATAACACTTGACAGTGAACTTGATCATCGATTATCCTGTTCATCGGACCGTGTTTTAACCGGTTTTGGTGTAAGATAATAAGGGGAGCATTAAAAAGTAGCGAGTGGATCATGAGTCCCGAAAACGAATTCAGCAATTCCTTGATGGCTGAGGCCTTGCCCGTTCTTCCCTTGATGAGCACCGTGGTGTTTCCCCTCGGCATCTCCACCATACAGGTGGGATATCAAAGGAATCTGCGACTGCTTCAAGATTGCGATAAGCCGGGCCAGTTGGTTGCCCTGTCGTATACCAGAGGCGGAGTCCAAACCGAGATCGTCTCTGAACAGCTCTCCAGCGTAGGGGTGGTTGCGAGGGTGGTGAAGGTCGAGCGGCTGGGCGAAGGGGTACGACAACTGACCGTGGAGGGACTGCGGAGAATACGCCTGGGAAGAGTGACGCAGACTCGACCCTACTTCATTGCCGAATTCGACCATCTGGACGAAGAAGGCGGCGAGCCCGCAAGGGAAAGGCAACTGGTGGACAAAATCCTAGGCTTGGTCAGACGGCTGGTGGAACTCGATCCAAGCTACCCGGCGGAGCTTTTCCACATTTTCAGCATGAGCAAGGATACGCCGGGCAAGTTTGCCGACATGGTAGCTTCCTCTTTTCATTTCG
Source organism: uncultured Ignavibacteria bacterium (assembly GCA_964345305.1). Taxonomy (GTDB): domain Bacteria; phylum Zixibacteria; class MSB-5A5; order MSB-5A5; family SM1-73; genus SM23-73-3. The sequence continues at coordinate 4,763 of CAYFQZ010000229.1, forward strand.
ACCTCTGGTCAAAGCAAAAGATACTCGAGGAGCTGGTGCCGGAGTTGCGTCTGGAGAAGCTGACCGATCTACTGCAAATCGAGATCAAGCGAGCTGAGCTGGCCAAGAATGTGACCTTCGACGTGAGGCAGGATTTGGAGAGAAAGCTGAAGGAAAGAATCCTCAGGGAGGAACTAAAAACCATAAAGGACGAGTTGGGAGAGACCGGGCTCCAGGAAAAGGAGGTGGAGGAGCTAAAGGAAAGGATCAAAGCGTCTTCTCTTCCCTCTCACGCCGAGAAACAGGCTCTTCTCCAGGTAGAGAGGCTGAGGCTGATCTCAACTGCCTCAGCCGAGTACGGGATGGTCAGAAGTCACATAGACTGGCTTCTCTCTCTTCCCTGGGCAAGGGAGAGCTTTGCGGAGGTGGACATCGGGAGGCTGGAGGCGGTCTTGACTCAGGAACACTTCGGGCAGGATAAGGTAAAGGAGGATATCCTGCAGCTGTTTAGCGTTCGAAAGCTAAAAGGGGACTTCAAAGGTATAGCCATTTGCTTCGTAGGGCCGGGCGGCACCGGTAAGACTTCGCTGGCAGAGTCCATTGCCAAGGCCCTGGGGAGAAGATTCGTGAAAATCAACGTGGCCGGGAGCAGAGACGACTCCGAGATCAAGGGAACCATGTCAACCTACACCTTGGCATCCCCGGGAAAGATCCTGAGTGCCGTCAGGGAGGCGGGGTGCTCCAATCCGCTGATTATGATCGAACAGGTGGACAAGATTTCCACGGAGAATCTGAGAGGCGATCCTGCCGCGGCTCTGGCGGAGGCTATGGACCCGGACAAGAATTCGCACTTCATAGACAATTACCTGGGGGTTCCTTTCGATCTGTCGGATGTGATATTCGTGACCAGTGCCCTGGTAACCGGCGAGATTCCCGGACCCATTTACGATCTCATGGAGATGTTCGAGTTCTCCGGGTTTATAGAGGAGGAAAAGCTGGAGATCGCCAAGAAGTTCATCCTGCCGATGCAGTTGAAGAAGCATGGGCTCTCGGAGGAGGATATCCAGTTCACGGACGAGGCCTTGAAGAAGATCATTCGCCAGTATACGGTGGAGCCTGGGATAAGGGGCCTGCAGAGGGAGATGGAGACCATATGCCGCCGGTGTGCCCGGGCCAAAGCTGCCCACACTTTTGTCCCCTGCACCATCACCACCGAGAATCTTGAGGAGTACCTGGGCATGCCCGTCTATATCCCGGACAAGGTGCCCAGGCAGGCCGAGATCGGCGTGGCCGTGGGACTTGCCTGGACCGAGGCGGGCGGGGACCTGATGCTGATCGAGGCACTGAAAATGAGAGGACACGGGCAGGTGATTTTCACCGGACAGCTGGGGGATGTGATGAAGGAGTCCATTCAGGCGGCGCACAGCTACGTCCGGTCCAAGGCGGAGATGCTGGGGATAAACTACGACGACTTTACCAATTATGACATTCACATTCACTTTCCCTCGGGATCAATCCCCAAGGACGGGCCATCGGCGGGCGTGGCGGTCTCCTTGGCAATAGCCTCAGTCATGAGCGACAAGCCCATACGAAATGAGGTGGCCATGTCTGGTGAAATCTCCCTGAGAGGAAGATTGATTCCGGTGGCCGGGGTCAGGGAGAAGGCGTCCGCGGCACATCGAGTGGGGATCCGCACGGTAATCCTGCCCAGGGGAAACGAGAAGAATCTACTGGATCTTCCGGAGAAGATCAAACAGGAGACGAAATTCATCTTTGTGGACAGAATCGAAGAGGTATTCAAACACGCTCTGATCGAACACGATGAAACTCAGAGAGGCATCGAAGAAATATTGAGAAAAGAAATTGGCAAGATTGCTAAGACGCAAAAAAGGCAATCGAGCAGGGGTAAAAAAGCGAAAAAGGGAGTGGCCAGAAAGCGGTAGTTTAAAAAGCCGATCACCCTCTTCTCCGATTTGAGGCGAAGCTTCCTTACCGCGCACGAGAGCGTGATTCAAGAACCAAACCAGGTTGGCGACAAGTAAAACAGAAGCCTAATACAAAGTCTCCGAAGGACGGAGCTTTCTGCCGGGCTGGCTTCGAGTCGGCGGCCGAACTATGGGCCGTGGCTGAAAGTGGACTGAGTTCCGGTTGCTGGCCGGCGCGTCGGGAGTGAATCTGATGACCAACGAGAGAATTCTGGTTGTGGATGACGAGCTGTTCGTTCGGGAGCTGCTCCTGGAGTTCTTGAGCAGCCAGGGTTATGAGGTGGCTTTGGCCGATTCGGGAGAGAAGGCATTGGAGTTGATGCAGACCCAGCCAGCAAACGTGATTTTAATTGATCTTAAGATGCCGGGGATGGACGGAATCCAGACCTTGAAGGAAATAAAGGAATTGACTCCCGATGTCCTGCCTATTATCATGACCGGATATCCTACCATCGAAAGCTCGATAGATGCGCTGCGGCAGGGAGCACACGATTACGTAGTGAAGCCATTTAAGCTGAATGAATTGAAATCCTCCATAGAAAAGGCAATAGGACAGCAAAAGCTGAGGGTGGAGATCGGTAGATTAAAGAGTAGAATCAAGCAGTTGGAGGCAGAGTTGGAACAATTCTCAAGTCCTCGGAGCCAAACCTAGCCACGCTCCTCTTTGCTTTTCTCCGGCCCAAAGTGAGCAAGAAGACGAGAACCTCAAATGGCCCGGTGGCTGAGAGGGCAGGCAACTCCCCCCCTGACGCGCGCTTCACACTGCCGTCCTAGGCGCCCCGACTATTCTGCGCTGACAAGCGTGCTCCGCACCAACGGATCGGATCCCGGACCTCAGGGAGGAGAAGGTGAGTCTGCTGGAACTATACCGAAAGCTGTTGGCCGAATATGACCAGGTTCTGAGTCTGTCCCGGATGATACTGTTCGAGCTGGAAACCGGGGGGCGGGAGCAAAACCTCAACTCTCTATTGCAGAGGAAAGAGTCCACGGGCCGGAAGATTGCCCTTCTTGCGGAACGGATCGCCTCTTTCGAGGTAAAGGGGCATCCGGAGCTTGACCTGGGAACGCTGGCTGCAGTGAAGCCCCTTCTGAAGCAGATCGAGAAAAAGGCGAATCTTCTTCAGGACGTCGAGCGAAAGATACAGAATTTCGTGGGACGGAAAGGATCGGAGTGAAAGAGACATTTCCTGAGGGCTGCGACATGGGCTGAGCCACCGGTTACAATCGGCTTCTGGATACCGCCGGAGCAGGCTGCAGATCCGGCACCGAATGTGATGCAGCCGATGGGATTTCTCCGTCCGGCTTTCTTGCCTCAGGCTTCGCTTGCGGACCAACCACGGCCGTGCCTTCAAAAAAGTCTTGCCTTGAACCAACCAGGGAATTAAATTAATCAGTTGTTGGAAGTTATGTTGGGTTCCTTTGCTCGGGTGGCGAGCTGCCTGGCTCGATTCGAGGGGACTGGATGAAGAAAAAAACACCTCCGCGAACCGCTGGCAGAGACCCTGGAAGTCCCGCTGCCGCCTTTACGGCGCTAAACGCGGTGACCCGGCGGCTCCGCACCGCTTACCAGGATCTCCAGGAGAGATTCGAAGATCTGAATAGCAAGCTGCTGCAAGCCAACCTGGAGTTGAAACAGAGTCTGGCCCAGAAGCAGAAGATCTCCAGCTACCTGCACAACATCCTCGACAATCTAACCTCCGGGGTCGTGGCAATCGACCTGCAAGGTCGGATCGTTTTGTTCAACAGTGCTGCGGAGAATATCTTGGGTTATCGGGCCGAAGAGGTAGTGGAAAAGCCTTATGCCGAGGCACTGGGTCCGCTGTTAGAGCAGGACTTAGCGTTGCCCCGTCTCCTGACGGATGAGCGTGTCTGCTCCGACCAGGAGAAGCGCTTTCGTTGCCATAGTGGAAGGGAGATCGTGGTAAGCTTTTCCGCCTTTCCTTTGAAGGAAAGCGAAGGAGGGCTGATGGGTGCGGTGGAGGTGTTCTCTGAGCTTCCCCGACCGGAGGAGACCAGGGAAGAGTTTATGCGGGTTAAGACCTTGGCTGCCCTGGGAGAGATGGCTGCCGTGGTGGCCCACGAGATCAAGAATCCCCTGGGCGGGATACGCGGATTTGCCGAGCTGCTGGATAGAGATACGGATGAGGCAGACCCGCGGAAAAAATCGGTCAGGAAGATCATAGAGGGAGTCGAGGCTTTGAGCGGGATAGTGGCCAGACTGCTGGACTACACCAGGCCGGTCGAGTTGAGTCCGCGAAAGGTCGAGATGGCCGGATTCGTCGACGAGACCGTCAACTTCTTCAAGATGGATTCCTCTCAACTGGAAACCGGCATCCGTGTGACCAGAGGCTATCCCGAGGAGAAGCTCTACTGTGAGTTGGATGCTCAGCAGTTCAGGCAGATTCTTTTGAACATTTTGCACAACGCCGTGCAGGCCATGCCGGACGGGGGCGAGATAAGAATCGAGTTGAGTCGAAAAACGGCGCCCCGTGGATTACCCGGAAAGTCGGATCAGGGCAGCGTCATCCTGAAGGTTTCCGACACAGGAATCGGCATGAGCGAAGAAACCCGGAAGAAGATATTCACTCCGTTTTTCACCACCAAGCAGGGAGGAACCGGCCTGGGCCTGTCTACCGTGAAGAAGATCGTGGAGGCACACGGGGGAGAGATTCAGCTTCAGAGCGAGCCGGGCAAGGGGACGACCGTGGTGATGGGTCTGCCTGTGGCTCCGTAACTGTTTTCCACAGGCTGGAACGTAAGTCCTCCTGCAGGAGCCGTCGAAGAAAGAAGAGGTTCGGTCGATTAAGGCGACAGACGAGGGGAGTGAGCCGCTGATGGAGAATAAGATTCTGGTCGTGGATGACGATCCGCTGTTGCGGGATTTTCTGGCGGAAACTCTGAGCCGTGCCAGCTATCGGGTGCGGTTGGCAGCCACCGGGGAGGAGGCTCTGGAAAAGGTGAGAAGGGAAGATTACGACATCATCCTCTCCGACGTTCGTATGCCCAACATGGATGGAATGGAGCTTCTCAAAACAACCAGAAACTTTCTGCCGGATGCCAAAGTGGTGATCATGACGGCTTACGGTACGGTAAAGAATGCGGTGCAGGCCATGAAATTGGGAGCTTTCGACTACGTGATGAAACCTTTCTCCATAGATGAGATCGAATTGGTTCTCAAGCGTGCCATGGAGCACAAGCGGCTGGAGCTGGAGAACAGGCTTCTTCGTAGCGAGGTTGCCGAGAAATACGCTTTTGGCAACATCCTGGGAAAGAGCCGGCAGATGCAAGAGATATTCGAGCTTGTGCGGACGGTGGCGAGCAAAAAGGCCACCGTGTTGATCACGGGAGAATCGGGAACCGGGAAGGAACTGATTGCCAAGGCCATCCATTACAATAGTCCGCGACGCGAAGGGCCGTTCATCGGTATCAACTGCGCGGCCTTGCCCGAAGGTCTGGTGGAAAGCTCGCTTTTCGGTCACGAAAAGGGCTCTTTTACCGGAGCCATAAGACAATCCCGGGGCAGATTCGAGCTGGCTCACGGAGGTACCTTGCTTCTGGACGAGGTGAGCGAGATATCTCTCCATCTGCAAGGTAAGCTTCTGCGGGTCCTGCAGGAGAGAGAATTCGAACGGGTGGGCTCAGGCATTCCCGTTCAGGTGGATGTGCGAGTCATCGCCACCTCAAATCGTGACCTGAAAGAGGAGATTAGAAAAGGCCGCTTCAGAAAGGATCTGTTCTACAGGCTCAACGTGGTGCCCATCCATATGCCTCCGCTGAGGGAGAAGAGGGAGGATATACCCATCCTGGCCCAGCATTTCCTGAAAAAGTACAATGCCGAGAACAACTGCAACAAAGAGGGATTCTCGCAGAAGGTTTACGAGCTGTTCATGGAGTACGACTGGCCGGGAAACGTGAGGGAGCTGGAAAACTTCATAGAGCGTGCCGTGGTTACGGCCAAGGGCAAAATCCTCGCCCCCCGCGACTTTCCCCGCGAGCTAAGCTTCGGCAAGATAGAGATGCCAACCGACGAAATCAAAGTAGGGACCACGGTGCACGAGGCCGAACGCAAGCTTATACTGAAAACCCTGAAAGCCCAAAACGGAAATCGAACCAAGGCTGCAGAGATACTGGGAATTACCACTCGCACGCTGCGTAACAAGTTGAACGAGTACGGCGTGAAAGATGCCAAGACGGACGTAGGATGAGCACACCCGCGTGATTTAGAAAGGCTGTTGAACTTTCTATCTCGCGGCATGACCATGAAAGCCAAGCTGCTGCGCAAATTCTTATCCGACACCCCGCAAGAAGAACGGCAACTGGACAGGTTCAGGGAGATTCCCTGCAAAGATATGGACCTGGATTGCCTGGCCCTGGATGGAAGGATCCCCTTCGGAAGCTACAAAAGATGCTATGAATATGCGCCGGAGTTAGGAAAGTGCATATTCTATGAGTGGCAAGAGGAGAGACTTACCGGGTAGCAGATCAGTCAGTAAGGGGCCGCGTACTCCCGAGATGCAAAGCTGTTTCCATATGATGACCCCGGCGCGACGAGCTAGCCGGGCCACACGTCCCCAGCTTTGCTGTGAGATCGCGACAGGTCGAAGGCGCCATGTACAGAGGGGCCTGGCCGCACTCTTGAAATATCTCTAAAGGGAGGAATCTTGGAATGACCGGATGCGTGAAATCTGAGCTCATCACCATGTCGCCCCCGTTATTGGATGGAGGGGCGGCTCCAACCCTGGGAGAGTCGATATGACAGCAGAAAAAGCCAAGATCGCACAAGTCATACATGACAGCATAGAGTGGGTCTACCCGGAGAAGAACCGAGATCGGTTATATGCAGCAGTGGCCAAGGATTCCTCGTTTTTCATCTTTCATCCGGATTCAAAATCCACCATCCTCGGCTTTGATGCCTTCCAGGCAATGGTCGAGAAGGTTTTCATGAACCCGACCTTCAAGGCGACAGGAAGTGACATAAGAGACTTGAGGATTAATTTGTCAAGATCCGGAGACGTGGCCTGGTTTTGGGCCGTTCTGGATGACTTCGGTGAATCCAACGGCAAGCCTTATGCCTGGATGAACACCCGATGGACTGGCGTTCTGGAGAAGCGGGAAGGCAAATGGCTGATTTGTCAGATGCACTTCTCATTTGCCTCCGACGAGAAAGGCAGCGGCAGCGCCTAATTGCAGTAACGAACAAAACGGTCTGAGTGTCCTGCCCCGAAGGTGAACAGAACAAACGGAGCATCTGCAGGAAGGATAATGCAACATTGATCGGACATGTCGAATCAGGGGCACTATGGCCGCGAGGAGGAACGGTAAAGGAACAAGCTTGTACCCCCTCACCCCAGCTCTCTCCCCAAGGGGAGAGGGAAGTTCACGAATTTTCTGTCGTGTTGTGTCCTGCCTTGCGGCTGTGACCTGACAGGTTCCGCACTTTTCTATGACAAACTCGGTCCGGCAAGCAGGCCCGCCTAAGGCGGCAGGCCGGACCGCCCGCCAACCCTCCGCTGGCAAGGAATAAGCTCGTACCCCCTCACCCTAGCCCTCTCGCCAGGGGGAGAGGGAATCTCGCCCTTTCTCTGTTGTGCCACGTTTTACGTCGCGGGTCTGGTCCAGCAAGCAGGCCAGGCTTTGGCGGGCAAGACGGACCAACCTGAGCCTGCAAAAGTTTGCAGATTCCGCTTAACTTGCCTGCCCATGTGCCGATCATAAAATGATGGATACCAGTGAACTTGTCTTTCGCTTTCCGACTGTCAGAACCGGCCTGAGAGCACGGGAGTTCCGCAAACTGCTCCCACGGACTGCAGGGGCAGCGCAACCAACGGGCTGAGTGAACACTGGAGGCACTTGACCTCCACAAGCCGAGCTTTTGCCTATGTCTGATCCGCAGAGCTTCGCCGACTGTCCTGACTCTTCGGACGTACAGGCGAGAAAGAGGATCCAGGAGTCGGTTGATCTTGTCAAAAAGGTGATGGAGGATAAGATCGGTCGCCTGAGCCAGGCCAACAGGAGGCTCAAGCAGAAGATCTTTGACCTCTATACCATCTTCGAACTTTCGCGGAAACTCAACTCGGTACTCGATCTGGAAGTCTTGCTCAGTGAAGCCCTCTCCACGGTGGCGGATCAGCTGGGTATCGAGAGAATCGCCATCCTGCTGCGCAGAAGCCGCAATCAAGACAAACTTTCTTTGTTCAAACTCAGAGAGGACCGGTCCCATCCGTCTCAGCAGATCAGCAAACTGGAGATCAGTTTGGACGGAGAGTTGTCCAGGCTGTTCCTTTTTGCCAGAGAGCCGCTGTTTCTGGAGGAGATAAAGTCGCTGATAAAGGAGAGCGACTCCGAGAGGCAGCTTCTGGAGAGCTTAAACTGCAGGCTGTGCGTTCCTCTAATCAGCAGGGAAGAGTTGGTCGGGATCTTGATCCTGGGCCCCAAGAAGGTAAATCTGAGATTCGTGGACAACGACATCGAATTCATTTCGGTCCTGGCAGACCAGCTTACCGTGGCAATCGAGAACGCCATGCTCTATGAGAGCCAGAAGGAGATGTACGCCGAGTTGAAGAGGGCGCAGCGACAGCTGATCCAGACCGAAAAGCTGGCAGCACTGGGGCAACTGTCCGCCTCCCTGGCCCACGAAATCAACAATCCCTTGGGAATCATCAAGAACTACCTGCTGATAATGTCCGAGACCCTCGGTGCACAGGATCAGAACGGCGATAATTTGAAGATGGTTCGACAAGAGGTCGACCGCATCGCCCGTATCGTCAGGAGTCTTCTGGACTTCTCTCGTCCGGAGAAGAGCAGAATGACCCGGCTGAACCTGGCTTCCACGTTGGAGCAGACAATCTCCCTGGTGGACAAAGAGTACCTGAACAAGAAAATCATCATCAACAAGCGCCTGGCCGAAGATTTGTGGCCGGTGATGGGGTCGGAGGATCAACTCAAGCAGGTATTCCTCAACCTTCTGGTCAACTCGAAGCATTTCATGCCGGACGGGGGAGAGATCACAATAAATGCGAGGAACATAAGGCAGGGAGTGGAGATAGAATTCTCCGATACAGGCTGCGGCATACCGGAGGAGAACGTGTCGAAGATTTTCGAGCCGTTCTTCACCACCAAACAGGAAGGGAAAGGCACCGGGCTGGGTCTGTGGGTATGCTACGGCATCATGGAAAGACACGGCGGAGACATCAAGGTGAAAAGGCGAGAGAAGGGGACAAGCTTTGTTCTCACGCTCCCCAAAGCGTCGGAATAGAAGACAGAGTATTTAGCGGTAAAGGGCGATACGATGGAAGAGAATAACAGGATACTTGTGGTAGACGACGAAAGGGGCATGTGCGAAAGTCTTCGCACGCTGCTTTCCAAGGCCGGTTACGAGGTGACGACCGCGGAAGCCGGGGAAGAGGCTCTGGATGAGATCAACCAAGGCAGTTTCGATCTGGTGCTCACCGACATAAAGATGCCGCGTGTGGACGGACTGGAGATCCTGAAGGCGGCCAGAGACAAGGATCGCGACGCTCTGGTGATACTCATGACCGGGTATGCCTCCCTGGAATCGGCTATCAGCGCCATCAACCAGGGCGCTTACGACTACCTGATGAAGCCGCTGGAGTTCTCGGATCTGAAACTGACCATACAGCGAGCTCTGGAGAAGCGCAGGGCCGACAGGGAGAAAAGCCAGCTTCTGGCCCAACTGAAAACAAAGAATCTGGAACTGAAAAAGAGAGTGGCCGAGCTAAACGCATTACACAAGGCGGGCGCCTCCCTGAGCACCACCGAGGACCTGAAGGTTTTGCTGAACAAAATCGTCTCATTGGCCACGCGTGTAATCGAAGCAAAGTCCGGGTCGATCATGCTTATTCACGAGTCCGAGAAGGTGCTGACCATCGAGGCAGCCATCGGGCTAAGCCGGGATATCATCAAGAAGACAAGATTGGAATTGGGGTCAAGCATTGCCGGTTACGTGGCCCAAAAAGGGACGCCTCTGGTGGTGGAGGATATCAAGAACGATCCCCGTTTCAGCTACCTCCGGAAGAAGCATTATGCTACCAGGTCGCTTTTATGTGTTCCTTTAAAGGTCAAAGATAACATACTGGGAGTGATTAACTTAAGTGACAAGAAGAAGGGTGGCCCCTTTACCAAGAACGACCTTAAACTCCTGACCACTTTCGCCTCTCAGGCCGCCATCGCACTGGACGATGCGGAGCAGTTCACTCAAAATCTGAGGAAGATCGAGGAACTTGAGACCCTGCACCATATCGCCACCCAACTCTCCTCGGTGGACGATTTCGAACAGGTCTGCAGCCTGGTATTCTCGAAGATAAGAGCCGTCACACCGGTGGATTTTGCCCTCTGGTTCGGCTGGAACGCCGAAGCAAATGAATTGGTGTTGAATCGGCTTCAGGGCACTGAGAATGACAAGCGGCACGTAAACATTCCACTGGGTGACGGCGACATCCATCATCCGGAGAGAGTCAACGCCAAGGTCAGCCGAGCCCTGACCGATGATCAGGACCTTTCGGAGCATACCGATTCGCTGAGCTCTTTTCCCGTAATCGCGGAAAGATGCGTCCACGGCGTGCTCTGCGTGGGGAACCGTCGGAAAAGAAGGTTGTCGGAAGAGCAGCGAAGACTCATCTCCATAATCGTCTC
>CAYFQZ010000230.1:0-2990 GCA_964345305.1 uncultured Ignavibacteria bacterium
CACACAGAATTTTATCCGTGGAACGCATCACACTTCCCGGCGTTCGAGATAAACAGAGAATGGCGTATCGGATTGCGGATACCCCTTGCCACGCCCCAAGCTGTTGTCAACAATATACAGCTTTCTTTTCGCAAGGGCAAGAAGATTTTGCCTGAAAAGGAAGGACCCTAGTCAAATATCCCGGGCACTCTTCGCTTCAGATCACCGAGAAGTACTCCCACCTATCGAAATCCCACAGGAGGAAGGCTATGGAAGTATTGGATTTCTCGATAAACGTCGAAACAAACTTGAAGTAATTGGGCAAGAGTGTGAGATAAGTGGCTGGCAGTCAAGCGATTAAAAATGCGGAAGGCGGGATTTGAACCCGCACGGCTTTCGCCGCCACCCCCTCAAGATGGTGTGTCTACCAGTTCCACCACTTCCGCATTCTCTGTTCTCTTGGTCGGATCGGAAGCATCTTGGGTCAAACAACCCGGCACGGCTCGACCATCACAGGCCCGGTCTATATAGCAGCTATTCTCCTTCCCCGGGGGGAGGAGTCTGGGGCTGCTCAGCGGGCGCCTCAGGCTGCTCCTGAGGTGTGACGCTGGGAATGCCGGTAGCAGGAACGGTTCGTTCGGTAGCTCGCCTTTCTGCCTCTCGCTGTATGGCACTGCTCTCGCCTCCACCGCCTCGCCTGGCAGGAGAAAGAAAGCTCAGCAAAAGACAGCTCAAGAAGAAGGCAATGGCCAGCACTGTGGTGGCCTTGGACAAGAAGGTGGCTGCTCCTCTTCCTCCAAAGACGGCACCGGTAACGCCCGAACCTCCGAAGGCCCCGGCCAGCCCCTCACCTTTGGCGGACTGCATCAGCACGGCCATGATGAGGGCGATGCAAATTATCACGTGTAAAAGGGTTAGAAGAAATATCAAAGGTACCTCCTGGTAATGACAGGTAGTAGATGCGCAGAACCGGGTTGAATGAACTGTGCCCAGGGAGCCAATTGCAGATCCTCAAGATCTGACAGCGCTCCTGACGATTCTCTCAAAGGACTCAGCGTCTAAGCTGGCCCCTCCCACAAGAGCACCGTCGATCTCCGGCATGTTCATCAACTCCGTGGAATTCTCCGGCTTTACAGAACCTCCATAAAGTACGTTTATCTTCTCACAACAACTCTTGCCGAATCGCAAGGAAAGGAGCTCTTTTATATAAAGGTGCACCTCATTTGCCTGTTGAGGCGTGGCGGTCCTTCCGGTTCCAATCGCCCAGACCGGCTCGTACGCTATCACCGTCTTTTCAGCCTGTCCTGCATCAAGGTCGTGGAAAGCTCCTTCCACCTGATTTTCGACGATCTGCTCGGTTTTGTTTGCCTCTCTTTGCTCCAGCTTCTCACCCACACATATGATAGGGGAGAGGCCGAATTTCAGGGCAGATTTCACCTTGGAATTTACAGACTCGTCGGTCTCTGAGAAATAGCTCCTCCGTTCCGAGTGTCCCAGGATTACGTAGGCGCACCCAGCCCCCAACAGCATGGGCGGAGAAATCTCCCCGGTGTAGGCTCCTTCCTCTTCCCAGTACATATTCTGGGCACCCAGCAGAAGCTTCGAGTCTTCGATGGCCTTCTTGGCCGAGCAGAGTGAAGTGAACGGCGGACAGATTACCACCTTCACCGCTTCCACGTTCGCCAGCCTTCGTTTTAGGTCAGAGGCCAGCCGAAAAGCTTCCTGTTCCGTTTTGTGCATCTTCCAGTTGCCGGCGATGATTGGAACTCTCATCGATGTTACCTTTCTGACCGCCAAGAGTGCCCGTTTACGGTCTGGCTGCGATTTTCTCCTTTTTGTCGGTCAGTGCGGCCACTCCCGGTAGAACTTTTCCTTCCAGGAATTCCAGGGACGCCCCGCCGCCCGTGGAGATGTGGGAAAGCTTATCCTTCAATCCAGCCTTTGCCACTGCCGAGGCAGAGTCGCCGCCACCTACGATGGTGGTTGCCCCCCGCTCGGTTATCCTGGCAAGCTCTTCAGCGATCTTTATGGTGCCCCGGGCGAATCTCCCCACCTCGAACACTCCCATGGGACCGTTCCACACCACGGTCTTTGCCTTTTCCAGTTCCGAGGAGAATTCCTCCAGGGTTTTTGGGCCAATGTCCACGCCACACTGGTCAGCAGGGATGGCGTCGATGTTCACCACCTGAGAGGAGCCAGCCTCCTTTGGCTCCGGCGCCACGACCACGTCCTGAGGCAGCACGAAGCTGACTTTCTTCGCCTCAGCTTTCTTCAGTAACTCCTTGGCCAGGTCCACCTTGTCCGCCTCCAGCAGGGATTTCCCGATCTCCTTGCCCATGGCCTTGAAGAAAGTGAAAGCCATTCCACCGCCAATCAAGAGAGCGTCAACTTTATCCATCAGATTGGTGATCACGTCTATTTTGCCGGAGATTTTCGCTCCGCCAAGCAGCGCAACGAAAGGTCTTTTCGGATTAGACAAGGCCATACCCAGATATTTCAACTCATCCTGCATCAGATAGCCAGCCGCGCACTGATCGAAGTACTTGGTCACCCCCTCAGTGGAGGCGTGAGCTCGGTGAGCTGTCCCAAAGGCATCGTTGACGTAGACATTTCCCAGGCTGGCAAGTTTCTTGGCGAACTCGGGGTCGTTCTTCTCTTCTTCAGGGTAGAACCTGAGGTTCTCCAGAAGCAGGCATTCACCGGGCTTGAGTTCGGAAACCGCCTTCTGAACCTCAACACCAATGCAGTCTTTCACGAATCTCACCGGCTTCCCCAGAAGCTCCTGCAGCCTTTTGGCCACCGGGGCAAGGCTCATCTCTGGAACTGGCTTTCCCTTGGGTCTGCCCAGATGGGACATCAGAATCGCTTTGCCCCCAGCCTGAAGAATCTTTTCGATGGTGGGCAGGCAGGCGACGATACGCTTGTCATTGGCCACCTGTCCTTTTTCATCCAAGGGGACGTTAAAGTCAACTCGAACCAGGACTCTTTTACCACTAACTTCTATGTCTCTG
>CAYFQZ010000231.1:0-9244 GCA_964345305.1 uncultured Ignavibacteria bacterium
TAACTTGTCCATGTTTCCCCTCCTTCAATACTCACCGAGAAATACCGGGCACTCTAATTTGGCTTTACTTTTCTCCAAGTAACGATCGCTAGCTGCACAATGTCAGCCTCAAGCGTAGACCTATATGTTCGGATAGGGGTTGTACCCCTATCCGTGGATTCTTTCCAAGAACTTATCTACCGTTATAAGGGTCTCGTCATTCGACGTGTAATTCCGTGCGCTCGAATAAGCCCAATCCTCCGGTTTCGAAACTAATCGTCTCCTTACGGGATTCTGGTGGATGTAATCGATCTTCTGTCGAAGAAACGTTTCAGAGTAAATAGCTTCAGGATGAAAATCGTCCTGCCACACTTTGTATTCTGTGTTGCCCTTTCCGATCTGAGCAGCTTTCTCCAAGACTTCCAACAGAAGCTTCTTACGGTCTTTCCTCAGCAGACCACTTATTTCCCTTGAGGTGAATCTCTTGAAGTCTCTCATTGTGTCTGATAGGCTGGTTGTCTCAAGGTTTGCGGTCACCAAGTGAATGTGTTCCGGCATGATCACATAGGCAATCAGATTCAAGCCCTTGTTATCTTGGCAGTACTTCAGGCTGTCGATGATAATCTTGAAGTAGACATCTGAACTGAATATCGGCAACCATTCCACGATGGTCGAGGTGGAGAAATACACGTTATAATTCTGCTTATATACTCTGTATCTCTTCATCTCGTCTTTGTGGAACAGGGGTACAACCCCTGTCCCAACAAGAGGACAACCCCTGCCTCAACGTCTGGAGACTGAACCTCGTTATCTTCCTTATGTACTGTGTATCTCTTCATCTCATCTGTCTGGCACAGAGCTACGACCCGGGTCCCAGCACGGCAACAGGCAGAATCAACGGGCAGCTTCGACCGGTTTGCGTTCGCTCATCAGTTGCAGCATCTCCACCATTCTCACCGAGAAACCCCATTCGTTGTCATACCAGGAAAACACCTTGGCCAGGTTCTTGCCCATAACCATGGTGGAGAGTGCGTCGAAGATGGAAGAATAGGGATTGTGAATCACGTCGGTGGAAACTATGGGATCCTCCGTATACTGCAATATCCCCTTCATCGGTCCGTCGGCTGCCCGCTTCATGGCACTGTTTATGCTCTCAACGTTGACCTCCTTGGAGAGCTCGCAGGTTAAGTCGACGATGGAACCGGTCGTGGTCGGCACCCGCAGGGCTACTCCGTCCAGCTTCCCTGCCAGCTCCGGCAGAATCAAGGCCAGGGCCTTTGCCGCTCCAGTGGTGGTCGGAATGATGGCCGCCGCCGCTGCCCTTGCTCTTCTTAGGTCTTTGTGTGGCGCATCCAAAAGTCTCTGGTCACTGGTATAAGCATGCACCGTAGTCATGAATCCCCGCACGATACCGAAATTGTCGTTGAGCACCTTGGCGATCGGTGCAAGACAGTTGGTTGTGCAGGAGCCGATGGTGAATACCTGAGCATTGGGATCGTACTTGTCCTGGTTCACACCGAGGACTATGTTCAGGACCGGGCCCTTTCCTTTCGCCGGCGCAGAGATGAGCACCTTTTTCGCGCCCGCATCGAGGTGCTTTTTGGCGTCCTCCGGGCTGCGGTATTTGCCGGATGATTCGACCACCAGCTCCACACCCAGCTTCTTCCAGGGAAGGGAAGAAGGATCCTTTTCCGCGAAGACCTGGGTTTTCTTCCCGTCCACCAGAATGGAATTTCCTTCGGCTTTCACTTCTGACGCCAGAACGCCGTGTACCGAATCGTATTTCAGAAGGTGAGCCAGGGTCTTGGCGTCGGTGATGTCGTTAACCGCCACAATATCGAGGCTGGGATTGTCCATGGCGGCGCGGTAGATCAGCCTTCCGATCCTTCCGAAACCATTGATGCCAACCTTTACTGCCATCTGATCCTCCTTCTTAGTGCGGTTGGGAGACCAATTTCATCGTCCAATATCCGTTGCAAAGGCAAATCAATGAGGCAACAATATAAAACACCCTTTTCTCATTTGCAACCACATTTTGAGGTGAATAGTTATTTCCAACCTCCAGACACGTCCGACGTTGCACCGCGCCTGGCCGCGAGACACGAGCAAGCTTCAGGATGGAGGTCGGAGTTTCCGGCCACCAAGCTTAGCTACGGCCAAGACGACAAAGGTGAATCGCCTTGGCGCGGGCAGGATCAAAGCCTCCCGAGAATATAAGAGAGCCCAACTGTGGCCTGTGGCCCGCTGTAGTCCTTCATGCCGCCGACATTATCCCCGAAACGGACCCACCGATATTTGAAGTCTGCGCCTATCGAAAGAACCCGGCTGAGGGCAAAATCCAATCCCGCTCCGACGTGCCAACCCAGGGTCAGATAGCTGTTGGTGTGCTGACCCAGAAGGAGCAAAGGCCCGGCATATTCACCGAAGCGCAAATCTTCGATCCCCGAGACGATCGCTAAACCCAAATCCAGATAGGGCTGCAGTCTAGATTTCTTCGAGCGGTAGATGGGATAGTATTTCAATTCGCCGGTGAGCGGATAGATGGTAACCTTTTTCCAATAGTATCCGTTGGGATCATTGTACCGGGTCTCCCCCCGGTAATAGCTTCCCAGCGATACGCCCACGGCGAAACCTCTTCGCAGTCCGGCGGAGAAATGAATCTCCCCGTACCAACGGGTGACCTTAGTCAGCACCTCTTCGCCCGGGAGAACTTCTAACTCATTGGCCTGCAGAGCACTCCAGAAGCCGAGACGGACCCCGACGCTGCGGGAAGAGCTGGGATCCGCAGCCACAGCAGGGCAGGCCAAGATGATACTTAGCAGAACACAGCCGAAAACCAGAAACCGTCTCATGTTGATTAGAAGCTTATTATGAATCATCGGTCACCGGATCCTCGCCAGGAGGCTTTTGGAATATAGTTTCGAACGAGAAGATGCTTGATTCCTTCAATGGACTCTATTATTATCCGAAGAACACTTCTGCGATTTCGTAAAGTTGATCATCGATGCGCTTTGTCTTGGACATGGCCTCTTCCAGATCGACGGCACCGATTTGATTACCTTTCAAGGCCACCATCTTACCGAACTCTCCCTTGTGGACCAGATCCACCGCGGCGATTCCGTATCTGGTGCCCAGCATGCGATCGAAAGCGGTTGGCGTTCCGCCCCTCTGAATGTAACCCAGGATCACGAAGCGGGTCTCAAATCCGGTCCTCTTTTGTATCTCGGAAGCCAGCACCTTTCCAATTCCTCCCAATCTCACGTGGCCGAAAGCGTCTCTTTCTTCGTCCTGTATCACCATCTTTTCTTCTTTGCCTTCGCCTTCGCCGGTGGCAACTTTTGCCCCTTCTGCCACCACCACTATGCTGAAGTCCCGACCTCTTTCATGACGTTTGCAAATGGCGTCGCAGACCTTCTCCAGATCCACCGGCTTCTCGGGTATCAATATGAAATCCGCGCCTCCGGCAATGCCGGCTTCGATGGCGATCCATCCTGTGTGCCGGCCCATCACCTCCACCACCATGACCCTGTTGTGAGACTCGGCGGTGGTGTGAACCCGGTCGATGGCGTCCATGGCGATGTTGACCGCCGTGTCGAAACCGAAAGTGTAATCAGTTCCCCAAATGTCGTTATCTATAGTCTTGGGCACGCCCACAATCTCCACTCCCTCCTGGTGAAGCCTGGCAGCGACACTTAGGGTATCCTCACCACCCACGGCTATGATAGCGTCAAGCCCGAGTGCTTTCTTCTTTTCTGTGATTCTCTTCACTCCGTCCTGGACGTTGAAGGGGTTGGTGCGCGAGGTCTTAAGAATCGTACCGCCGCGGTGGATTATCCCGGATACCTTGTCCAGGTTAAGCTCCTCGGTCAGGCCATAATCCATCAGGCCTCGCCATCCCTTGAGTATGCCAATCACCTGATAATTGTACTTCAGTACCGATTTTCTAACCACCGCACGAATGACTGCATTCAGTCCCGGACAATCGCCCCCGCCTGTCAAAATTCCTATTTTCTTACTCATAGCTTCACCCGCCTTTTTGATCTGGATCGGTCACCCGTCTTACTTATGGGGATAGGCCTTGTGCGCCCCTCTCTTATTGTCGTCAATTCTCTTATTCACTTTCGTCTCTTTTCGCCGTGCCTACCGGTTCTCCACTGATACGGACGAGAACCGTCAAATCTCTGCATGTTCTAGGTTTGTTTCAGATCTGCCAGAACCCATACCAGCTCGCTCAGGTTTTTTACGGTGAGATCCGGCATGATGTCGTCACACATGGCTCGGGACGGGTGGTAGTGTACCGTGACCATACCTACGTTTTTTGCCCCCCAGATGTCCGCGTCGATCAAATCACCAACGTGAGCGGATGTGTGGGGTCGACTATTCAGCCTTGCCAGGGTATGGAGGAAAATCCTGGGATCCGGTTTTCTGATCTTAAACTCGTCTGAAAAAGTGGTTACGTCGAAATAGCTTGCCAGCCGCATTCGCTCCAGAAGCACTCGTATGGTTCTTCCGGGTGTCGTGCCGGTATTGCAGATAAGTCCAACCTTGTATCCTTTTCTTTTTACCTGATTCAGGCTGTCCGCGGCCCCGTCCACCGGATTCGGTGGGTCCTCCAGAATAGGGGAGACGTAAGCTTCGACCAGACCGGGCATCAGGCTCTCGAGCGTCTCCGTGAGATTTTCATCGTCCAGAAATCGGAACATGATTCTCAGTTGTTCCTCGGTGGATAGATCCAGGTTGCGTCTCCAGGTCTCCTTGCATTCTTCGAGGCCCTGCGTATAGGCGGAAAGTAGACGGCCGAAGCTGACTCCGCGTCCGTTCTGCCTGAGCAGCTGCTCCATCTTCTGTACCCGGATGGCCCTGTATTTCTCCATGTCAGGCGGAGCGTTGACTATCAGGGTATTCCACAGATCGAAGGTGACTGTATCAATCATCGGAAAATCCCGGTCGGATGAGCCTTCGAGCCTTTCTGAACGCTGCGGCCCTGTGGCTGATTCTGTTCTTCTCCTCCATGGACAGCTGGGCGAAGGTCTTGTTCAATCCAGGTACGAGAAACACGGGGTCGTAACCGAAGCCGTTCTCTCCTTTCTCCTGGAAGGTGATGATGCCAGAGATCTCGCCTCTCACCGTTGTGATCCGGTTCGGATCTTCCGCCACAGCCACAACACATACGAACTTGGCTCCTCTTTCTTCGGTGGGGATACGTTCCATAAGCCGGAGTAGCTTGCGGTTATTGTCGGCGAAGCTGCAGCGCTCTCCGGCAAAACGGGATGATTTGACGCCGGGGGCGCCCTCCAGTGCATCCACCTCCAGGCCGGAATCGTCGGCCAGAGAGGTAAGACCAGTGAACTGGCACACGGTCCTGGCCTTCAAGATCGCGTTCTCTTCCAGGGTGGTTCCGGTCTCTTCCGCCGGAACGAATCCGGGGAAATCTTCCAGGGTGAGAATCGTCGCTTGCACCCCGGCCAGGATCCTCCTGATCTCTCTTATTTTGTGCGTGTTATTGGTTGCCAGTACGATTCTCATAACCCGCTCCACCGTCTCAACGGCGAGGTGGTGGCTTCAATGCTGGGCGGCCAACATGCGATGTATCTCGCTTGTATGTCACACCCGAGACATCAATACCTGTCTATGTCTATTCTTGACACGTTAGATATCCTGCTCTTTAGAAATCTCTCTCCCACCTGTATGAATCTGTCCGGCACGTCGGAAACGTAGAATTTTCGAGAGGCTCTGGCTCCCGAGTTACGGAGAAGACCGTGCGCCCGCAGAAGGTTTTTAACCTCCCTGGCAGTGGCCTCCGCAGAATCGATCAGCTTCACTCTCTTGCCCATAATCTGTGAGATGATCCCCTTGAGCAAGGGATAATGGGTGCAGCCCAAGACAAGAGTATCTACTTTTTTTTTAACCAAGAAAGAGAGGTATTCCGTAGCGATCAAGCGTGTCGCTTTTCTGTTTATGTAACCTTCTTCCGCCAGTGCAACGAAAAGCGGGCAGGGGACGGACAGAACCTCGACCCCAGGGGCCTCGTGGTGAATTGCCTTCGGATATGCCCCGGAGGAAATGGTGCCAGCAGTTCCGATCACTCCTATCCTCCCGTTTCTGGTGGCCCTGACGGCAGCCCTGGCTCCCGGCTCAATAACCCCGGCCATGGGGAGGTCATAGTGCCTTTGCAGATGCGGGAGAGCAACGGCAGAGGCGGTGTTGCAGGCAACGACGATAAACTTGACCCTCTGCCCCAGAAGGAAGTTTACGTTCTGAGACGAAAACCTCCTGACGATCTGTTGCGATCTGGGACCGTAAGGATATCTTCCCGTGTCGCCGAAGTAGATGACCTTTTCGTGGGGCAGAAGCTGAAAGATCTTCTTGGCGACGGTCAAACCTCCTACCCCAGAATCGAAGACGCCTATGGGATTGCTATTCTCCCGGTGTGGTATCCGTCTTTTGACTGATCTGGCCATGGTCCGATGAATGCCAAAGCCCCCTTGCCGAGCCATACTCGTCGTCTTGCTGCCGCAAAGGTCGGCCATACATACTAACGAAGCGGATTCCTATTTGATGGACTCGTATTTCCTCTTGAATTCCTTTATGCTCTCGTAAAGCGCGTAAGCTACGTCCTGTCGGAAGGATTCCTTCTTTAGCAGGGACTCCTCTCTTCGGTTTGAGATGAAGGCGATTTCCACCAGCACCGCTGGCATGTAAGCCTTATTCAGCACCACGAATCCGGCCTGACCGACACCCCGGCTGGGTATGGACAGCAGACTTTTCAGACGACCCTGAATCATGGCGGCCAGATCCTGGGATTCCTTGAGATACTCGCTCTGCACCAGGTCCATCAGGATGAAGTCAAGGTCGTCCATGTTCTGGCTCATCCCATCCGGGTGCTCGAATCTGATGGAGGAATTCTCCAGGGCGGCGACGGCCCGGGCTTCGTCGGTCTCGGCCGAGGATAAGAAGAAGGTTTCGCAGCCCCGGACGGATTTTTTTCTGGAGGCATTGGTATGGATGCTTATGAAAAGATCTGCTCCGGCCGAATTGGCCATCTGAGTTCTTTCTTCTAGCAGTACCAGGAGGTCGGAATCTCTGGTAAGTATCACCTCCAGCCCTTCTTCCTGCTTCAACAGCTCCCCGAGCCTCCTGGCGACGTCTAAGGTTACCCTCTTCTCCGCCAGCCCCCTGGGGCCCACAGCTCCTGAGTCTGGCCCTCCATGACCGGGGTCTATGACGATGACGTCGACCCGGTCGTCCAGCGGGCTCCTGTCTTCCCTCGGCCTGCGGCCGGAGGACAGCCTGGCGGTGTCAGGGTAGGTTGCCGTTTGAATAAGGGATACCTGAATTCGGTCGGGATCGCTCCTGAGTGTGTGGGTGACATTCACAAATGGTTTCTTGAGCCTCAGTGACAGTTGGGCTGAATTCTCGAATTGATAAGTTTTGATCCACTTCACGAACCGGGGAGTCTTCTTCTTGCTGAAGAACAGGGTGTCCATTCTTCCCCGGTAGAAGTTGATATTCAAGTCTCGATTGCGATCCGAGAATACCTCGTACTCAAGCGGCCCGCTCACCAGAATCTCCACCAGGATCCCGTTAACCTTCTCCTGGATGGTTACATCCAGAATCTCCACTTCGCATTGATCCACGATCCCGATGGCCTGATAATCCGGCGGTCGGTGCAGCAAATTCCAGATTCTCTGGAAGCCCTTCAAAGGCACCCATAGGGTGCCATCAATGAGCTTGGTGTCATAGCCCAAGTTGTACATCTCGGAGTCATAAAGCATGTACGGCGAGAACCAGGTGAATGCTATCTGGCGGTCGTCGAACTCCACGGTCACCTTTCTCAGTAATCTGTGGCTATGAATCCGGGCCCGGAGAATCGAGGATAGGTCGTTTACCGAGACGTACTCCAAACCGTCCACGTTAATGGTCTGAACGTGGTGGCTGCTGCCGTCGCCGGTAACGAAGACAGAACACAGAATGGAGTCGGAAAGCGCCAGAATCAGGGCTAAGCAAAGGCCGGAAATAACAGCAAGGTTGACGCGGTTTCTCATTTTTCAGCTTGGCCCCTGGCATCCAGGATTCCAAGGAGCCGGACTTGACGTTTGCTGTGGATGGGATTGGACGAACATGAAGATTCAGCGCTGCCGTTCCTTCAAAGCCCGACGCAGTTCCCTCTGAACCTCTCTGTCTTTTATGCTCTTCCTTCTGTCAAAGAGCTTTTTTCCGATGGCCAGCGCCAGCTCAACCTTGGCCACTTTGCCCTTAAAGTAGATTCTTAAGGGGACCAGGGTAAATCCTCTTTCCGTGGTCTTTCCCAAGAGCCTTTTTATCTCCATCCGATTCAGAAGAAGCTTTCTGGAGCGAGTGGGGTCATGGTTGAACCGATTAGCCTGATCGTAATGACTGATGTGCATACTGTGCAGGAAGACTTCCCCTTTGTCCACCGTGGCATAGCTGTCCTTGAAACTGACCTTGCCCTGCCTGAGAGATTTGACCTCGGTTCCAACCAGCGCAATACCCGCCTCGTACTTGTCGACGATATGATAGAGGTGATGCGCCTTCCGGTTGGTGGCCACGATCCGGATTTGCTCTTCGTCTTTTTTCATCCTTTCCGAATATATCAGCGGAGGATTTGTCCGGCAAGAGAAATTTAAAATTATGCTTGCCGATGTTAAGAGAGAAGATTATATTGGCTTTGAGCCGAAGTGGTGAAACTGGCAGACACGCTGTGTTCAGGGCGCAGTGCCTGTATAGGCGTGTGGGTTCGAATCCCACCTTCGGCACTTTTTTTTCTCTGCACTTTTTCTGCGTCCGGGTGTGGTTCTTTCATCACCTGTCTTGCTGAATGTGACCACGGCTGGCGGGGTAAGGCCGGCTTGGACTATACCGAAGGTAGGCGGTCCGTGGGAGCTCCCGCGCCCTGGCTGACGCGGATTGAGGTCCAGGTCAGCCGCCCGGAGCTTGCAGGCCGGCGGACTTTCAGCCTCATTCCTCTTGCGGCGTGCCCGGCTGATCGCGGAACACCACCCGACGGCTCTTGAAGACCAAATCACTTCCGAATTGTCCCTCAGAAGAAAACAGGTTGAATTGCCGGTTGGTTTGCTCAATTTCGTCCACGCTTATGCCAAGAGGCGCGAAGTCCTGGGTGCATATCAACACGTAGATCGAGCGTCTGGAGGCTTCCAACAGCAGCTCGCTCTGGAACGACTGCCATTGTTCCTTCCCAATATCAGCGTAAGGCGCCTGACGGGGCCAGATGAAAGAGAGCTTG
>CAYFQZ010000232.1:0-6506 GCA_964345305.1 uncultured Ignavibacteria bacterium
TAACGCCGAGTTTTCCCAAGTATTCCACCTCTCTGTTCACTATTGCCTTGGGAAGCCTGAACTCCGGTATGCCATAGATCAACACTCCCCCCATTTTGTGCAATGCTTCAAAGATAGTCACCTGGTGCCCCAATTTTATAAGATCGCCAGCCACGGTGAGTCCCGCGGGCCCGCCGCCTATGACCGCAACCTTCCGTCCGGTAGCTGGCGGGATTTCGGGCATTTCCAACTCACCTTGCTGGGCTTCCCAGTCTGCTAAAAACCGCTCCAGCCGGCCGACCGCAATCTGACCCCCTTTCTTTTGCAGGACGCATACCTGTTCGCACTGCTCCTCCTGGGGGCAGACCCGGCCGCACATTGCTGGAAGGCAGTTTTTGTCCTTGAGTGTCCTGATTCCGGCTGCAAAGTCCCCCTCTGCTATGCACTGGATAAACCCAGGGATGTCGATCTCCACCGGACACTGCGAAACGCACTTTGGCTTCTTGCACTGCAGACACCGCTTTGCTTCCTGGATTGCAGTCTCCGCCGGATAGCCCAAGGCCACCTCGTCGAAATTATGCCTTCGGACTTCGGGCGCTTGCTTGGGCATTGCCCTTCTATTTAAGTCTAGTTTTTTCTTCTGTGGCTCAGACATAATTCGTTGGCCCAATCGTGGTCATGTTACAGTCAATGAAAACGAATAACGGAATTCCCAATGGGAATTTCCATCTTTCTATTGGATGTTATCGCATCCTTTGTATCATCCCAAGATGTCCCTTCCGAAAGGATTTGCTCTATTTGGGATAGCGTTAGAATTCTTAGAACATAAAAAGACTCAAAAACAAACGGTAAACCCTCCGCGGCAAACAGATCATTGGCGTCTGCGATATGAAAGTGCAGGTGTGGTGCATCGGAATTACCCGAGTTTCCAAGTGCGGCAAGGACCTGGCCACGGCGTACCCGGTCGCCCACTTCGACACGAATGCTACCAGGCTGCAGATGACCGTAAAAGGCAAAACGATTGTTGCCTAAATCTATGATAATGTAATTGCCACCTATATTCTTCCGTGTCATTTTTACAGCACGGTGAGGGGCCAGAGGCACATTTTCAGGCACACTGTCATTCACACCAGACACAACTCCATCTGCAGTAGCGAGTACTTGTTCACCGTAACTGATCCAATTCTCATTTTTAGACGCATCTCCGTGCACCAACTTTCCGTCTGCCCCAAACTTCATGAGATCAATGGCGAAACGCTGCCCAGCCCTGACCTTGCCATCGATGGCCGTGACAAACCTACGATGATCGGAACTGTTGGATGGACCGTTGGCAAGTAGCCAGTCGCCACTGAGAACAGGAGAATTTAGGACCAGAGGCTTATCGGACCGAACAGCTACCGGGAAATCATTTACCGCTCTCTCAATGTCTTCTCCTGCAGAATTCTTGAGTGTGAAGTACAAACGGTGGCAAAGTGTATCGGGAAAATTACCCCCTTCTTCCACTGTGAGCCACATATAAACGATGGATCTCATACCACCTTTGATCAGGCAAACATCACTCGAATCAGATGTAATTCCCGGCCGGAAAAGGCAATTCTTGAGTTCTGTCCCCTCTAAGCCTGCAATTGGAGCGTCATTGTCGTCAGCATAAACCTCGATGCTTTTCAGGGTGATATCGAGCGCCCGGAAGTTCGTGAGATGAAGCTCGTAGACAAAATTCATTTCTCCCTCACCCATAACCGGAGCTGGGCCAATTGGAACTTCAAGAGAGATTGGAAGGTCGGATCGTGTTTGAGCACGTAAGGGACTGTTATCCAAACCGCTGTTTACAGGCAGTAAACAAATCACGAATGCAGAAACGATTTTGAAAAGCGACCACTGCATTAGGCTATCCGTGGTAGGGACCTCATAATTAGACATATCTGCGCGAGCTGCCTAAGTCTTGGCATGCTCTTCACACCTGCTGGTTCTCAAGGGGACAACTTCTTCGGTCATGTATGTTTTGCGGCGCTGGAGAAGCTCGGCCCAGTCCACCTGGTGTCCGTCGAAATCCGGTCCGTGCACGCAGGCGAACTTCGTGCTGGATCCCACGGTGACCCGGCATACACCGCACATTCCCGTCCCGTCGATCATTATCGGATTCAGACTAACCACGGTCTTTATTCCCAAAGGCCGGCTCACATCCGATCCTCTCTTCAAGAGAAAAGTACAACCGTTGATGATGATCCGGTCAACGGGCTCTTCTAATGATTTGATTATTTCCGCAAGCCTGGTTACGTGCCCGCGATAGCCCTTGGTACCATCGCGAGTGATGTAGACAAGTTCGTCTGAAACTTCCCTGAGCTTCTCCTCCCAAAAGAAGAGATATGAGCTTCTGGCTTCGATGACTGTGATGATTTTATTTTTCTTCTCCTTCAGTCCCCGGGCAATGGGGAAAATGCTTCCGATCCCATAGCATCCACCCAGACACAGAACCGTGCCGAATTGCTCGATTTCCGTGGGGTTACCCAGGGGCCCCACCACCGTGGGAATGCTAGTTCCAGCTTCAAGCGTGGCCAGTCTTCCGGTGGTGCTGCCGACGTTCTTCAGAACAACGGTCACCGTTCCTTGTTTTCTGTCCCAGTCAGCGATAGAAAGGGGAATTCTCTCTCCGTCCTCCTCTGCTCGTAAAATCACGAACTGACCAGGTTTCATCTGCTGGGCCACCGCCGGAGCCTCCAGCGTCAAAAGATGCATATTGGGAACAATCATCTGGTTTTCTATCAATTTAAACATTCTTCTTCCTCATTCTCACGGGATGGGGGTTAGGTCCCACAGATTCTCCTTGTTGCAGTGTGACGTGCAATGTTCCTTGAGGCTGCTCACTCACGACTCTGGCAGGCCAAACCTTCTCGAAAAAGGCTGAGGTCACCACCAACCTGTCACCTTCGGATATTTTCGCTTTTCCGGCATCTTCGGTATTTACGTCTACCATTCCCTCCGGAAAGATCTTTTTTGCTCCCTCCACCCAGGTGGAAAGAGGGAAACCTCGGTAAGCATTTTCCACGATGGAAACATTAAGCAGAAGGGGGAATTTCTTATCCGTTTTCTTAACAACCCGAGACCTGACTTTTGGAATGTTGAGCTTGCCTTCGCAGGTTAGAGAATCCGGTGTACGTTTGGCACCATCAAAGTCTCCAAATCCCTTCACCAGGGACGATATCTCTTCATGAATCTCACGAGCATTGGAGAAATCAAACCCACTTTTCCCCATCTTCTGTGCGATGCGACAGAGTATCTCCCAGTCCGGCAAGACCTCGTCCGGAGGATCTGCCGCTTTTCTTGCCCGCTGAAGCCGTCCCTCACCGTTGATAAACGTCCCGTCCGCCTCGGTAAAGGCTGCCGAGGGAAGAACCAGATCAGCTTCATAATCTGCCTCCGGAGGATATATGTTCTGGAAAATCAAGAAGTCGCAAGGGGGTCTAAAGATTGTCGGAACTTCTCCTATCAAGTAAAGGACCTTCAACTTCTTCCCGGACGACAACGTCTCTGCACTGAATTGAAAGGAGAATGGAGGGATTCTTGTTCCCCACCTTTTTCTGAGATCGTTTGCCCTCTTTTTGTTGGAGGAAGAAAACCCGCCGGGCAACAATTCAGGGTAAGTCCCCATGAGAATGGAGCCGAACAGATTGTTCTGAGCTGGCAAAGGAAGGACTCCGGCCCCAACGTTTCGTGCCAATCTCTCGACAGCTTCGAGAATCTGCGGGCTTTCGTCATATTGCAGAAATTCAGAACCCACCAGGATCACAGGAGCGGAGTCGTCTTTAAGCAATTTGGCAACCGTGGAGATTTCTTCGTTAAGATTTCCGCTTTTCCCTCTTGATCTGGATCTTGAGGTTCCTGTTTTCCTTTTTTCGGTCAACCTCACCAGGGAACGGAGAAGATTGACCTCGGTTCCTGGAACTGGCTGAATCCATTTTTGGGCGATCACAGAAAGGTTATGTTGCCGGGGATTGATGGTGATGATTTTGGCTCCCTTTCTTATGGCCTTTCGTAATTCAACTCCCACCACCGATCTTCCAAATCTTGTGTCCAGACCTATGCAAAGGATGGCTGAGGCTTTTTGGATGTCGGAGAGAGGAACAGACATCTTCATAAGGTTGAGGTAAGCATTGAAGCCGGATCCATAGAAAGCTCTTGCCGTGGTGTCAATATTATGCGAGCCCAAAACGACACGAGCGAATTTCTGGGCCAGGTACAGATCTTCGTTGGAGTGGTCGGGGGATATCAGCATGCCAAAGTCTTCGGAAGAGCAGGCTGAAAGCTTCTCAGCAGCTAGCTCGGCAGCATCTTCCCAGGAGATCTCTACTTTTGTGTTGTTTTGGGTTTTGTACGGCTTCCTCAGACGCTGGTGATGATTCACCAGCTCGGTGACACAGAATCTCCCTTTGACGCAAAGCTGTCCGTTATTCACCAACGGGTCTTCCGCGGGCAGGCTGCCAATAACTCTATCTCCCTTTATCTGAAGACTCATCTGACATCCCACCCCACAGAGAGGGCAGGTCGTGATCAGTTCCCGCTCGGCCTCACCGTCCCACTTGCGAGCCTTCTCCGAAAGAGCCCCGGTGGGGCAAACGGAGAGACATGCCCCGCAGAATTCGCAGCCCGCTTCGAGGTGAGTGCGGTCGTAAGCCGGACCAATCACCGTATGGCCTCCCCTTTGTTTAAAAGCCAGGGTGTTGGCAGTGCGAATCTCCTGACACATCCGGATACATCTTCCACAAAGGATGCAAAGGTTGTAATCCCGATCGTAGAAGGGGTCTTCTTTCTCCACCCGCAGATGACGGTAATAGATGGGGTAATCAATCTCCCTGACCCCTAGCTTCTCCACCACCTCCTGCAGCTCACACTGCTCATCATTGGGACAATACCGACATCCGGTGATCACGCCGGACTTTCGGATGGTGCCCATGAATTCTTTGCATTCATCCTTTTCCTCGCAGATCAGACAACTTGAAGTGTGCTCGCTTAAGATCAACTGTAGAATCTCCGACCTCACCGCCTGAACCTGAGCGGTGTGAGTCCTTATAACCATTCCCTCGTCTACCGGGGTGGTGCAAGCCGTTGGAAAACCCCGCATTCCTTCTACCTCCACTATGCACATGCGACATCCTCCAAAGGGAGTCAAGTCCTTATGGGCACATAGGGTCGGAATGTAGAACCCATTCTGCTCTGCAGCTTCAAGAATGGTCAGCCCTTTTTCTACTTGGAGGGCTTGGTTGTCTATATTTATGTTCACTGTCTTATTCTGCCGGTTCATTCGAGGTCCTCCGCCTGGATCTGATGATGATCGCATCACCGGCTATGGCATCGAAACGACAGATTTCATAGCAAGCTCTGCACTTTATGCACTTGGATGGATCAAGGTTGTGCGGCTCGGCTCTCGGTCCGGTAATGGCACCGGTGGGACAAACACTGACGCACCTCTGACATCCAGTGCACTTTTCCGGAATTACCCGGTACTCAATGAGCTCTCTGCAGACAGCGGCGGAACAATGCTTCTCGGCCACGTGCATCAGGTATTCCGGCCTGAAGTAGCGGAGGGTGGTCATAACCGGATTGGGGGCGGTCTGTCCCAAACCACAGAGCGAACCTCTTTTGACCGTTTCTCCCAAGCTCTGAAGTTTGATCAGATCCTCCGGCTGACCTTGGCCTTTTATGATCCTATCAAGAATCTCCACCATATGTCTGCTTCCCACGCGACAGGGGGAGCATTTGCCGCAGGACTCCTTCTGGGTGAAGTCCAGGAAATAACGGGCCACGTCCACCACGCAGGTATCCTCATCCATCACGATCAAGCCTCCTGATCCCATGATCGATCCTGCCGCGGTCAGGGATTCGTAGTCCACCGGCGTGTCCAGAAATTCCTCAGAGAGACACCCTCCGGAGGGCCCGCCAGTCTGGACCGCTTTGAACGGCTTCCTCGAGCCACCCCCGATATCGAAGATGATCTTCCTCAGCGTCATGCCCAAAGGTACCTCGATGAGCCCGGAACGGCGCACCTTGCCGACCAAGGAAAACGTTTTGGTGCCGTAGTTTCCCCGAGTGCCGTAATGTTTATACCAGGAAGCTCCATTCCTCAAAATGTTGGGCAAAGTCCCCAGGGATTCGACATTGTTGATAATGGTGGGCATGGCATGAAGACCGGCGACTGCAGGAAACGGAGGCCGGGATGTGGGCATGCCCCTTTTTCCTTCGATGGAGGCAATAAGTGCAGTCTCCTCCCCGCAGACGAAAGCACCCGCCCCTTCCTTTATGGTGATATCGAAATCAAAACCTGAGTTCTGGATGTTCTTGCCCAGAAAGCCATATTCTCGCATCTGGGTTATGGCTTTCCTCAAACGCGCAATGGCCAACGGATATTCCGCCCTTATATAAATGTATCCTTGGGAAGCACCAATGGCATAAGCAGCAATCAGCATTCCCTCAAGAACCGAGTGCGGATCGCCTTCTATCAGGGATCGGTTCATGAACGCACCCGGATCCCC
>CAYFQZ010000233.1:0-1588 GCA_964345305.1 uncultured Ignavibacteria bacterium
AGCCGGCACCGAAGGCATGTGGAAGGAAAAGCCGGTCATCGGAGGAGCCGTAGGGGGCATAGTGGAACAGATATACAACTATCAGACCGGATTCCTGGTGCACTCCGCGGAGGGCGCTGCCTATCGCATCCGATATCTTCTGTATCACCGAAACATGGCGAAAAAACTGGCCAAGAATGCCAAAGAATATGTGCGGAGAAGCTTTTTGATAACCCGCCATCTCCGAGATTGCCTATCGCTTCTGATCGCCTTGGATCATCCCGGCGAAGGTTACATTTTCGTTTGAGGCTTTTTATTTCCGCTTCCTCAGGTAACGGCAGACGAGACGGTAAGTGACTGAATCAACCTCACTTCAACAGCACCAGCGTCTTCGTCTGAGAGAAATTCCCAGCCTTCATTCGGTAGAAGTAGACTCCAGAGGCCACATCTTCTCCAGAATCGTTTTTTCCATCCCATACCACAGATTTGTAACCTGATGAGAGGCTTTGAGATACCAAGGTTCTGACCTTTCTTCCCAAGACGTCATACATGTCTAAGGCAACAAAACCCGACTTGGCCAGAGTGAATTCTATCTTGGTGGCTTGATTGAAAGGATTGGGGTAGTTTTGGAGAAGGCTAAATTCAGCAGGTGTCTCTCTTTCTCCGGTCTCGTCCCTAACCTCAGTTTCGGCCGGATTCACTGTTCTGTCAATGAAGATATCGGAGTTTCCGGTCTGTTCCAAATCGGTAAAGACCGTGTAGACAAACGAATCCAGAACCGCCATGCCGTTGTATTCGCCTACCCATTGGGTAAGGGGCGTGACAACCGTATCCTGCAAGGCGAAACTGGGAGCAAAACTGGATGCTCCGTCGGAACTGATGGCCATGCGAAGTTCAGCCGCCGGAACCCACAGGTGCAGGGGACTCATGCGGAAGTGGTAATAGGAAATGTCAACCAGCCCATTGTCCTTAACCACTACCCACGGGAGTACTTGCGCGTAAGTTGTACCGTCGTCATTGACCGTCACGGGCGACTGCCAGGTGGCTCCGCCATCGGTGGAACGAACGCAGAATACGTCTGCCTCATCCGGTCCGTTAAGCCAGCTGGCGCCGTTGTCAGTTGAATAGTTGGTATATATGTTGGGGAGCCCGTAGAAACGCGGATCGGGCCAGGCAACATTCACATATCCATTTCCCGACGACATAACAGGAAAGTTATTTTGAAGAGCAGAAGGTTGAGTGCCTGTGTTGATGCAGACGTCCGTTTGCCACGCTGCACCGTTGTTGGTGGATCTGTTGAAGTAGATGTCACCTGAACCGGGGCCAAAGCGGCGCGAATCATACCAGGTGGCGTATACATGGTTGCCGTCTGACTGGATGTCCACCGCCATCCCAGGCATTCCCACGGCTGCGTCGAGGGGACCGATATCAGGAGACTGCCAGGTTGCACCGTTGTCGGAAGAATAGTCGAAAAAGATCTCACCAAATCCACTTAGCCGATAATCTTCCCAGCCCAGGTAAATGTAATTCCCCTGAACATCCATCGACGGGTCAAAGCAAGCGTTCCCGGTGCTGTCACTTACTCGTGCGTCAGTGCCCCAGCTTGTAC
>CAYFQZ010000234.1:0-3787 GCA_964345305.1 uncultured Ignavibacteria bacterium
GAACACCGATACAGTCAATAGAGTTACCAGCACTGACAGAAATACTCTTGCTTTCATAATACCTGCCTCATATTTCGCCCCGCCTTGATCTGCGAGTCTGCCTGGCTATTTTCTGCGCCTTTTGGCTTTCGCTTCCTTTTTTTGCTCTTCCTTCTTTCTCTCTATCTTCGTGGCCTCCGGTTTGCTCGGTTCAGCAGGCTGCGCAGGCTGCTGATCACCTATGGTACTGGGGAGCACAAACGGCGTGGAGGGAGTTCCCTGGGGAGGAACATAGGGAGGCACCAGTCCCCGTCTCCTGTCGGCCTTCTCGGACGTGGCTGTTTCGTATTCCGCGTCGTCATAATCGTAATAGTCGTCATCCCACCAGTACCAGTCCCACCACCAGGGGTAAGCATAATAGCGTCCCCAGCGCGGCTGGCTCCAGTAGTAATCGGGGTAGTAACCATAGTAGAAGCCATAGGGGTAGTTGTGATAGTCCCCGTGACAGTCGGTACAGTGCTCCCGGTAGTACCTGCCGGTGTGCTCAATTGCCTCTCCCTCTTCCCCTTGAACTCGAGGATGGGTGAGAACCGTGTAACAGCCGACTGCCCCTATCGACAGAATCACCAGAAGTACGCTCAGGAATGCCAATTTTCTCTTCATGTCGGTTTCTTCACCTCTTTCAGTATCAGCCCTTGATACGTTATCGGTAGCGGCTCCGCTTAACTATAATATCTACGTTCGATCAGGCGAAATAATCAATCCGGCACAGTTCTAAACACCTTATCAGCTTACCGGGCAATTCACCTCCAAGCCGGGCTAGAAGGACTCAAAATAAACTATTCTGAACTCCCTTCCCCAGGTGCTGGCATCCTCCCGATTCAGCAACATATTCTTCAGGTTGAACTGGAGAAAAAGAGTTTCCGAGAAGATCCATTGAGCTCCGAGATTAAGATAGCCGTAACCCTTTCCGAAAAGCTCCTGGGCCTTGTCGTCGTTTGTTCCCAGATCGTACTCCGCCACGACACCCAGATTCTCTCCCAGCCTCAGGTCTGCTCCGAAGAACAGGGCGATATCCTTGTCTTCGTCCCTCTTATTCTCCAGGCTGTAATTGACTCCACCATGAAGACCAAAAGGAATGTCACCCATGGCATACCCTTTGCTCAACACGGCATAGAAACCCTTGGACTTATACACATACCTGTCCAAGCTATCGTTAAAGGCTCCCGATCCCTGGGAATCAAAACCCAGGGCAAGGGCGGGAAAAACCCAACTTTCGTTGATCATTCTGTACTTGGCGGCAAACTCGATGCGCGGGTTCCAGTCCGGATCTTCATCTGCGATTACCTTCTCGCCTCCAAACGACATGCCCACCTGGAATCTTTTCATCAATCCGATGTCCAGGCCGAATATGACCCCTCCCTTGGGATAAATCCTGATGTCGAAATCAAAACTGGCCCGGGGCAGAAGTCCGGCGGTCGGACAGTCGACCAGCCTGATCGGCTGAAGGGTATTTGTTGTTGACGCGCCCGCAGTTGTCTGAGCCTGTTGGCCAAAAGCGGTTGTGCCAAGCATAATTACAAAAAGGACAACCAGTCTTCCTACTTTGCCTGTCATCTTTCCCTCCTCTTTTTGATGACCTCACCGCCTTGCAATTTTGCCAAATCTAAGCAATCGGGCCCGATTAGTCAATCAAAAAGAGGGGGATGCCCGTCTGAGAACCATTACCTGCAACCGTGTTTGCGCTCGACCTATCTGATCTTTGCAGCTCGAATCCGGTGGTGATTGCCGCCATACACGAAATTGTGTTCAGCAACAATTATGCCACAAAAAAACGAAGCCACTTATCTTGACGATAAGTGGCAATCGCATAATGTTATGCGGCCACCGGGCGAAAGCTACACTCAAGCGGCCGGTCCATACATTGCACAAATATTGTTCGCAGTCACGATTTTTTTGTGCAGATGTCTATCGATACCTGTCGTAGAAGACGATTTCCTCCAGCTTCATTCTGGGCTTGGGCTCAGGTTGGAATCGGGGATAACCAAGAGGCATAACCTCCACCACGCGCATGTCCTGGGGTATCCCAAGAAGTCTCTTCACCTCGTCCTCCTTGAAAGCCCCGATCCAGCAGGTTCCCAGTCCCTCGTCCACCGCCTGCAGAGTCATATGATCCATCGAAATGGAGACGTTTATGGTGTAGGCCGGCTGGCCGCAGGTGAGCACGTAGTCCGCCATGGTGGCGCATCCCACGATGACCACTGGCGCCTCGGCTATGAAATACTGGTTGTTGCATGCCACCGCAACTTTCCTGCGCAGCTCCTTCTCTTTTACCAGAACGTATCTCCATTCCTGACGGTTCTTGGCCGAAGGAGCCAGCCTGCCGGCTTCCAGAACGCGCCGCAGCTTCTCCTCTTCGATGGGTTTGTCCTGGAAGGCCCTGATGCTCCTTCGCTGTTTTATTGCATCCAACACATTCATGAAAGCATCTCCTCCAAGTGCGACTGATTCGCTTTAAACCAGCGTCTGCTGCTGCAAATCCTCCTGCCGATCAACCGAGCCGCCGTCAGGGCAGCCCAATTAAAACTTCAATCTCTGCCAGCCTCTGAAGATTTTCAGAACATCATCTTTGATCTTCCGGGTTACCTTCTTCATGTAAAGTTTTGCTCGTTTCACATCGAATTCCGGGTAACCCTCACCCTCTTTGTAGAGTAATATCGGCCCCGGGGCTGGAACAGACTGAATTCCTTCCTTCACGGAATAGACCATGTCTTTCTTGTATCTGTCTCTCTTGACCAGACGAGGATTGGCTGCCAGCGCGGCGGCGTTCTCGTCCAAGCCTGCATGTCCGCCGGACTGCCCGAAGAACTCCCTGGTCAACTGTTCGCACAAAATCCACCACTGGATCACCGCCACCTTGGCGCTTTTGGCGCGGTGGACGCTCCAGGCAGCGTTTCTCAATTCGGTGAAGTGCCCGCCGTGCCCGTTCATCACCACGATCCGGGAGAAGCCCTTCTCCGCCAGGGAGAGCATTATCTCTGTGACGTAGCTCTCGAAGACAGTCGGGCTCACGCTCAGGGAGCCGGGATATGAGTACAGACTTCTGGTGATACCATAATATATCGGCGGAGCGATAATGGCTTTCAAATCCTCGGCAATTTCTTCGCAGATGAAAAGCGGTACGGAGACGTCGGTACCCAGGCCGGCCACACCGTGAGCCTCAATGGTTCCCACCGGGAGCAGAACCGTCTTGATTTTCTTGGGAACCAGCTCGGCAATCTCCATCCAGTTCATCTCTTCGAGCTTAAGGGGCATGATCACTCCTCAGATGTATGCGAATTTTGCGGGGGCAGGTTCCCTGCTCCAGGTATAGATCTTGCGGCGAGAGTCCAAGCCTGCCAAGCACAGGGCGACTGCAGGAAATCCCTGCATTCGCCAGCCTGTCACTGAGATAAAACTCAAATCATGGCACTGCCGTCTCTTCCCTGGCACCCGCCTACCAGGCTACTTTCTATATTCCAGCACGTATATGGTGGTCTTATCCGGTAGCTGGTCTTTGGAAAAGCTCACGGAGTTGTCGCCCACCCGGATCACGTTCTCCTTTCCTTTCAGGAATTCGTCTACGCCGGAAAGAGGGAAATTGTCGCCCAGAAAGGCAGTCTTGTAGTGCATCGGTATGACGACCTTTGGATTCAGAGCGTCCACAACTTTGCTGGCGGTGGAGGCATCAATGGTGTAGAACCCACCGGTGGGTACAAAGAGTACGTCCACGGCCCCGATCTGCTGCTTCTGTGAATCGTCCAGTTCA
>CAYFQZ010000235.1:0-13041 GCA_964345305.1 uncultured Ignavibacteria bacterium
GGCTTCGGCGTATAATACATGTAAAAGCGGAGGGTTTTGTCAGCTTATGAAAAAGCTCATTGTCTTTGTCCTATTCCTGATACTGCTTTTCTCTTCTTTCTTTTCGTCTTTTGCTCAGCAGCAGCCGGAGCCGAGGATCATCCGCCTTATTCCGCCCCAGGAACAGGAGAAGGATGATTACCGTAAGAACCTTGACCTGGTGAGGGAGCTTATCCGGGCGGGCAAGCCGGGCGAGGCCCTGCGGGTACTGGAGCAGATGAAGGGCGTCTACGGAGAAACCAGGGACGTGCATCAGCTTACCAAAGAGGCTTATCTTGCCGCCAAAGAGTACGACACGGTCGAGCAGATAATCAAAGACGACATGACCCAAAGCCCGGATAACTGGCGGCTTCACTGCGAGCTGGCAGACCTCTACTTCAAAAGCGACAGGGGAGAGGAGGCCCGATGGAACCTGAACCGCGCCATCGAGCTTCTGCCGGATCGGGACGGCGTTTACAAGGAAGTGGCCACAGTCTACCTCCTGAACGGCCTCACGCCGGACGCGATGGATACCTACAAGCTGGCTCGGATGAGGCTGGGCGAGCCTTCGCTCTTTGCCCTGGAGCTGGCCGGGCTGTACGAGGCGCTGCTGGATTACAAGCAGGCCGTAGACGAATACTTCCTCTTCATGGGAGACGATACCACCAGATTCAACGTGGTGGAGGACCGGATAGACCGGATTATCCAGACCGAGCAGAACTTAGACCAGGTGGAGCTTGCCCTGGGGGATAGAATCAAGAAGAATCCCAGGGACATATACTCGCACAAGCTGTACGGAGATCTTCTTTTCCGCACAGAGAGCCTGGACGGCGCGTTCGAGACCTTCAAGAAGGTGGATGAACTCTCGGATGCCCGGGGAAAACAGATACTGACGTTCATCCGCATGTGCCACACCAGCGGGTACTATGAGCAGGCCGCCAAGGCCAGCCAGTATCTCGTCTCCGCCCAGCCGTCCAGGGAGGTGGTGGTCCTGGCGAAGGTGTACGTAGCTTATTCGCAGGAAGGGCAGGAGAAGTACGAGGATGCCATCCAGACCTACCAGTCCATCATAGACGAGTATGTCAGAACCTTTCCTCTGGAGGGCGCGCTGGCCCAGTACAAGATCGGAGAGATCAAGCTGTTTCGACTAAGAAAGCCGGACGAGGCGTTCGTCCACTTCCAGAGCGTGATCTCCGATTTCCGGGACGCGCCTCAGTACGCCGACGCGCTGGTTCGGCTGGGCGACTGCATGATGGCAAGGGGCAATCTGGACAGCGCGGGGGCACTGTTCCAGAGGGCGCTGAAGGATCCCAAGGCCGATGTCAGACATGAGGAGCTGACATTCAAACTGATCGAGATAGATTTCTACCGGGGCGACTTGGAGCAGGCTCTGGATGGGTATAACGGGCTGATAGCGGAATTCCCCAAGGGGCTTTTCGTCAACAACGCCCTGGAGAGGGTAATCGTTATCGGCGATAACCAGGAGCTTGACCGGCCGCTTTTGGCCAAGTTCGCTCAAGCCCTGCTGGACAACGTGCAGGGCAATGTCGACTCGGCCATACGCAAGCTGGATGGTCTGATTTCGGCGAAGTCCCCCAAGCTGTCCGACCTGGCCCAGCTTGAAAAGGCGAAGATACTGAAAGGGGAGAAGGAGTTTGACAAGTCCCTGAAAGCCTTAAACGATCTTCTGGAGAAGTATCCACAAAGCCTGTTCCGTGCCCAGGCACAGATGCTCATCGGTGATCTATACAACTATGATCTGAACGACAAGGCCAAGGCCATAGAGGCTTACCAGAAGCTTTTGAAAGACTACGAGCGATCGGTCTACGTGGATGAGGTAAGAGACAGGCTAAGGGAACTGAAGGCAGAGTTTCCCCCCGCTTCCTCCGGATAGAAGAGGAGAACCTGCAACTCGGTTCCCATCCGAGTTTTATCTTGGGTTATTGACGAGGATGCCTTGGAGCGCCGCTTTAGTTTACGCTCACCCTTTCTTTCCTGGCGAGCTCCGCTACTCGGCGTTCCAGCTCCTCGATCCTCTTTTCCTGTTCCTCGATCTTCCTATCCTGTCCCTCCCTCTTGGCCAGCCTGATCTTGGTGCTGATTCTGACCAGGAGCCCAAGAGAGACCAGCATGAACAGGACGGAATTAACCTGCCGAAATATCTCGCCGAAGGTGAAGACGGCGTCCAGGAAAGCGGCGATTCCCAGAAACAGAAGTAAGGTGCACCACACCAGCATACTAACTCCCTCCGGTTTTGAGTGTGCGTCCCCCTTGTCCTATTTCGGAAATTCCCAGGGGTTACTTAACAATTTTAATAACTATCCTGAAGTACCCTGTTTGTCGAGCAGGCAGAGATGAGCCGGATGCCACAAATGAGACGCCTGCTAGGGCTCCGGTGCCATCCGAGAGCTCCTTTTGAAATAGATGAGATATTGGGAAGACGTTAGGGCCGATTCCCCGATAGCGGCAGGATGTCCCACGTTAATCCCCCTGCATCTGTTTTTGAATTGACAAGCGTTGAAATCTTCCTATATTGTCGTAGCTGTTTGGCGAGCGATCACTGCGGTCCAAAAATGCAGGAGTGCAGCAGTGGGAGAAGGCTTACGCGGCTGGTATGAAAAACAGGATCGAGTTTCCCTCCTGATCTCGCTTTTTGTTTTTTTGGTCAGCTTCGGCATCTACCTGAAGACCATGGCTCCCACGGCCTCGTTCTGGGACTGCGGAGAGTTCATTGCCTGCTCCTACATTCTGGGCATTGCCCATCCCCCGGGAAGCCCGCTCTACATCATGATCGGGCGCATATTTTCCGTAATACCTTTCTTCGACCAGATCGCCGCCAGGATCAATCTGCTGTCGGTCTTGACCTCGGCCCTTGCCGTGTGGCTCACCTATGTGGTCATCGTGAAACTGACCGGCAGATGGGTGCGCGAAGAACTAAGCCTGTGGCTGAGGCTGGGGCGATACGCGGCGGGAATAGCGGGCAGTTTCTTCGTGGCTTTTTCCATGACCTTCTGGTCCAGTGCGGTGGAGGCGGAGGTCTACGGCCTGTCCATGTTCCTGATGATGTTGATCTTGTATCTTGCCCTGACCTGGATGGACAATCGCAACACTGCCAAAGGTGACAGGCTTCTGATTCTTATTGCTTTTCTGGCTCTTCTCTCCACCGGCATTCACATGACCGTATTTCTGGTGCTACCAGCCGTTTTCCTGCTGATCATATTGACGGACCCGCACAAGCTGCGGGACTGGAGGTTCTGGATAACCGGAATCGTCCTGGCCATGGTGGTCCATCGGGTCACCCCGTTTCTGGTGGCGGCGGTGATATGGCTCCTTATCACCCTGGTCTTGTCCCGCTACTCTCCAAAAAGCAAGCTCTGGGCCCTTTGTTTCCTGATAACCTGCGGCGGTGTGGTCGGCTATTCGGTTCAGCTTTTCATCCCGGTTCGGTCGTCACTGGATCCGGCAATTGATGAGAACGATCCGGACGACTGGGCCAGCTTCAAGAACTTCCTGGAGCGGAGCCAATACGGCCAGCAGAGCATGATAACCAGGATGTTCCACCGCCGGGGCACTTGGGCCAACCAGTTCGGCACCAAAGAAAGGATGGGGTTCTGGGGTTTCTTCCGGGAGCAGTACATGCACAGGAGCCTGTGGTTTGTTCCGCTCCTGTTGGGGCTTTTCGGCATCTGGGAACAGATCAGAAGAAGGAGGATGGAGGGGGTGATGCTGCTCTTCCTTACCTTTGCCTGCACCGTGGGACTGGTCTTCTACATGAATTTCGCAGACGGCACCAGGCCGGATTCGATCACCGGGGAGATCATCCGCCTGGAGGTGAGGGACCGGGACTATTTCTTCACCCCGGGTTTCATGTTCTTTGCCCTGGCCATGGGTCTGGGTTCTTTCGGAATCATCAGAGCCTTGGGCAGCCTAGTCGAAAGGAAGATGAGATCTCTCCAGCTTGTCCTGGGAATTGTGGTGGCGGTGCTCTTGGTTTTGCCCCTTCTGGCACTGAAGGAAAATTACAGAAGAAACGACCGCACCGGCAACTGGATTCCCTACGATTATGCCTACAATCATCTGATGGGCTGCGACAAGGACGCCATGCTTATCACCAACGGGGATAACGACACGTTCCCTTTGTGGTTTCTGCAGAACGTGGAGAAGATGAGACAGGACGTGCGGGTGGTAAACCTGAGCCTGCTGAACGCGGACTGGTACATCCTGCAGCTGAAGGACGTGTGGAACGTCCCCATGGACCTAACCTACGAACAGATCAAAGGGGTCCCCACCAGGATGGCCGATGGGCAGGTGGTTCCGCATCCGCGGGAGCAGCACTATGACCCCATCCGCAAACAGAGAAGATTTCTGTTCCCCCATTTTGACCAGAAGACCGGCAGATTCTTGCGGATTCAGGACATTATGGTGGAGAATATCCTGGTGGCCAACAAATGGAGATATCCGTTCTATTTCTCCCGGACAACTCCCTCCAGTAACCGGGTGGGCCTGGATGATCACGTGAGAAAAGAAGGGCTGGTGGAGAGGGTGGTGGCTGAAGAGGGGAAAAACATGATTGACGCGGACAGATACCACCACAATCTCTGGGAGGTTTATCAGTATAGGGGATTGGCGGACATGGAAGTATACAAGAACGACAATACCATCGGCCTGCTGATGAACTATTCGGAGAGATTTCTGGATTTGTCCGACTATTATCGCAACAACGGTGAAACTGACAAGGCCATAGCCGAACTGCGGAAATCGGCCGAGGTCCTCCCCGATTACTACAGGACCCATCTTCAGCTATACCAGGCGCACCTGGAGCAGGGGGATACGACCGGAGCAGACAGCCTGCTGGACGCATACCAGCAGCGGATGGAGACGATAATAGGCAAGTATCCACAGCTCCTGCTGTTCCACCAGTATCTGGCGCTGGCTTACCAGGCGCAGGAAGAGTTCGACCAGGCAGAGCGGGTTATGGAGAAGGCCTGGGAGCTGAATCCCCGCGACAGGATGAACTTCCAGATACTGAGGCAGCTTTACCTTTTCTCCAAGAAGCCCGAAAAGATCGTCGAGCTCCTGGAGAACTGGCTGGATGTCTACCCCGACGATCAGCAAACCCGCCAGCTGCTGGAACGGTACAAGAAGCAGCAGTAATTATGCCTCCCTGCTGAACTCCCTTCCAGCACACTCTCCCTGCATTAAAGCCGAACACACAGTTTGTCGATAAATAATATGGGATTACTCCCAACTAATTCTTTCAGTTCCGGACAGAGTGATCTTGAAAGAGATCGCTCTGTTTTTTATTCTTGGAGCGAGGGACTTTGCGTCGGATAGGCCTTTCGGCCATATCCGACCTACTCTGGCTGGAGTACCCGGCTTCAGACGAACCTCACACGACCTCAGCACCTAATATGATTCTCGGTCAGGCGAAGTGCCAGATTCCGCCTTGCCGGGGCCTGACACTCCAATCATATCAGGGCAGGCGAAGAAAAGGGCCAACCCCGGTCAGGGATTGGCCACCGTACCTGTCGGATAGTAGCTGAGCCGCTTACCTTCTGTTTCTCTCCTCGGAGAGCGCCTTGAAGTAGTCTTTTATCAATTGCTCGTACTGTTTCGGATAGGCTTCTTCCATAAATCGGGATAGATCGTCCCTGGCCGTGGTTTCTTTCTCCAGCAAGTCGGGGGCAAGCTGTTCCGGGCTTGAACGCACCACGTCCTCCCCGATTTCTGCTCTCCTCTGTTTGGAGTAGTCTCTTTCTCTCATCGATTTTTCGGCGTCCAGCAGGCGCGACAGTATCCTTTTCTGCCGGTCTATGGTGCCCTGGTCTACCTGCATTCTCTCAAAATCGCCCACCACCTTCTTCATCTCCTGGCCCATCTGGTCCAGCCTGCCGGCGATCTCGGAGCGATTTCCGAACTCACGTTCCAGTTCAGAGAGAGCTTTTCTTACCGCCTCTTGCTCGGCGGCCAGCCTCTCCAGTGTCGCCTGCTGGTCCAGAGAAAGCTCCATTCCCTGCCCGCCGCACATCCCTAACTGCTGCGTAGCCTCGTTTATACCGGTCTGCTTGTTGCACATGCTCTGCATCTTCTTGAACATCTCCTGCATTCCGGTGCCGCTGCAGGACTTGTCAGCGCTGGCCATGGCCTGCATCAGCTTGCGAGCGGTCACGTTCAAGTCGTAGATCGACTCCCTCTGCTCGTCGATAGCTATGTCTTTCTTGCGCTCATCCAGCTGCTTTATCGCCTGTTCCATTCCGCCCACAGATAGAGCCATGTACCTTAGTACGTCGGCACTGATGAAAAGGGTGATGCGAGAGAGAGCCTCCAGATCCTGGTGGATTCTTGTTCCGGCAGACTTCAGATTCTGCTGCTGGCCCGCGTGGTCCCTCAATGCCATGTCACGCTTACCGAGCCGGCTCACCTCACCGAACAAGCTCTCCTGATTGTGCGAGAGGGAGAAAACGTCATAAAGCGATTTCCTGATGGCCCTGACAACTTCCTCTTTCTGGGCAGAAAGCATGTCCTCCTGCGCGGAGGTAAGCTTCTCCTTCATCTGCCGGAGCTTCCCGGAACATGACTTGCCCGATTCTGAAGCACCGCTTTTGTCGGAGTTGGAAAGCTGCGAAATCATCTGGCTCATGTCTCCCTCCACGCCGGATTCCTGCGGCATGCTGGCAAGCTCCTGGAGCCGCTTCTCCGGCAGCATGGAAAGCTGGGAGGCAAGATCGGCAAAATCCTTCAGCCCCTGGTCGAACTGGCCCAACTCGTCTTTCAGCTTCTTCTCATCAGCGGCGATGTCGGGCAGGTCCTCCTTGGCAGAGGTTTCGGTGTTCTGGTTGATCTGATCCTGCTCCTGCGCCATTCGTTCGGCCATCTTAATCAGGTTGCCCAGCTTCTGTTCCGCCTGCATTCTTTTCAAAAGGGCTAAGGTCCGGTCCAGCCTCTTGAGCATCTCCTCGGCGGAGAGCTGCATCTTCTTCAGGGCTTCCTTCATCTGCTCAGGATCCATGTTCTTCAGCGCCTCGGCCAGCTGCTTCATGGCCTCCTTCATCTCCGGCGTGGCCACCTGTTCCATCAGCTTCTTGATCTCCATCATCTTCTCCAGCATCTCGGCGGCAGCCAGCTGATTTTCCTCGACCTTCTTGATATTTTCGCCCATCTTCTGGGCGATGTCCTTAAGATCCTGAGCCAGCTTCTGTTGTCTGTCCAGGGCATCCTCCATCTCCTGTCTCTTCTGCCAGTCCATATCCAGTCCGGTCCAGCGGTCCATCTCCTGCGACAGATCCTCGATCTTCTTCTTAAGCTCCCTCTGGCCTCTGAGCACGGTCTCGATATCGGCTATCTGCCCCTCCTGCTCGCTTTCCACTTCTGCTATGATCTCGTCTAAGGAGGGCAGCCTGAGATAATAGGACTGGCTTTCTGCAGCCTTGGGGCCGGAGAAGGAGTCGTTATCGTACACCAGGGCCCGGTACTTTACCAGATCGCCTGGAAGCAGCAGGAAATTGGAGAGACTCCACACGTATTCCACGTTCGCTTCGATCTGACTCCTCTCGGGAATCGGCACCTCCTGAGTCCTTTCGGCCGACTCCTCTCCTGCGGAAATGATCTGATACTTCAGCTTCAGGGAGGAGAAGCCGTAGTCGTCCGAGATGGCGAAAAGAAGAGCGACCCGCATGTTCTCGGTCAGGTCCTGGTCATGCCCCGGTTCCAGGATCTCGACGGCCGGGAACTGATCGTCGATCTTGCTGATCTTGTATTCGATGGGATCCTGGTTTCGATTCCCGCTTTTGTCCCAGAGTTCTATATGGTATGAACCATCCCTTTCAACCAGTATCTCCCCCACCGCGACTTTGTCTTTTATCTTCATCTCTTTGCTGGTGGAATCGGACAGCAGCAGTCTGCCTCTCTCCAGCTGCTTGTTGGTCCGCGCCTCGATCTTTACTCTGGTACCTGCTATGGCGGTGACATTGCCGTCGTTCTCGTCCACCACCTGCGTTTTCAGCCGGGTGTAGCCGGGATAGTTGAAGGTCAGCTTGAGCCCTGTAACCCGCGGCTTATCGACCACGGTGATTTTGTAGACCTGGCTTTGCACCCCTTTGGCTTCGGCGTAGTAATCGAAGCTTCGTTTGACCTCCTTGAATTGGTAGGCAAAATCGGGCTCCAGCTGCGGCATCTCCGGTCTCTTTGAGGCGGCCGGCGGGCGTCTTTGAGAGAGCCTCTCGCTGTTCCAGCTGGCTCCCTCGTTTCGCCAGTAGAAGTCTATATCACGCGGCTTCTCTCCCTCCGCGTTGATCTTTATCTTCACGTCCGAATACTTGACCACTTCCTGGTCTCCCGGCGAGACGACAAAGAAGAACTTCTGGGGCGCGGCGAACTCCGTTAGCGGGTGAGAAAAGATGTAGAGCGAATTCTTGAGGGCTCCGGGGAAGATCAGACCGAAAACCAGCGACACTACGGCGAAGACGCCGGTGAGCCTGGCCAGCTTGCGGAGGATGGTCTTGTCGATCACTGTCTTGAGGTTCAGCCGGGCCGAGACGGAATCTGCCTGACGGATTACCGCCTTTATCATATCCGTGGAGTATCCTTCAGGATTCTCCTCCAGATTCCGGGAAAGCTGCAAGCCGGCAATGAGCCGGTTCTCCAGCTCGGGGTATCTG
This sequence comes from uncultured Ignavibacteria bacterium, assembly GCA_964345305.1. GTDB lineage: Bacteria > Zixibacteria > MSB-5A5 > MSB-5A5 > SM1-73 > SM23-73-3. The sequence continues at coordinate 8,676 of CAYFQZ010000235.1, forward strand.
GCTTCTACTTTGAGAGCCAGAGCCTCCAGGCTGGGCCTGTGGAGAATCGGACGCAGGAAAAAATACGAGAAAAGACTGATCAATACCAGCCCCGCCAACCCAAGATAGACCACCCTGAGCGCCACCGGAAAGACGAAGATCGAATTCAGCCACAATCCCAGAAAAGCCAAACCCAAACCAAAGCAGAGGAATATAAATATCCCCTGTAGGGCCTGATTCCTGGTATGGACGCTTCTCAGGAAGGTCAGGCGGTCGATAAGCGACCCCAAGCTTTCCGGACCATCTTGATTTTTCATAAGCCTCGGCACCCTTACCGTGGTCTTGAGCTCCGTCTAGTTGGACAGGGCCCAGGTGATGATATTGACCCCCATCTTCAAGGCAGCCTCGCGTTTCTCCGGAGGATCGTTGTGTACCTGCGGATCCTCCCACCCGTCCGCTATATCCGATTCGTAAACAAAGAACACTATCAGTCTTCCTTCATGAAATATCCCAAACCCCTGCGGTGGTTTCTCATCGTGTTTGTGGATCTTGGGCAGACCATCGGGAAACTCATAGTAACAGTGATAAATGCCGTGGCTGAAGGGGAGTTCCACCAACTCCTTGTCCGGGAAAAGTCTCTTCATCTCTCGGAAAAAGGCATTCTTCAGCCCATAGGAATCGTTGGCGAAAAGAAAACCGCCGTGCACCAGGTAGTTCCCAAGCCTTCCCACCTCCTGATCCGTGAATCTGATATTCCCGTGGCCGGTAAGGAACAAAAACGGGTAGGAGAAGAGCTCCTCGTCCATTACCGACACCCTTACCTCCTCCTCTTTCACCGGAACGTTGGTGTTCTCCTTTAAAAACTTCAACATGTTGGGAATGGCTGACGAGCCCCAGTACCAGTCGCCTCCCCCGGCATATTTCAGCCGGGCGATGGTGAAGGCAGACGGATCTCTGTTAACATCTGCCTGCCTGGTTTGTGCTGCAGCCGAAGATCCCAGTGTCAAAAGGACACAGATAAGGATAATCCTCTTCACCTTCATATAGATTATACAATCGGGGGTTCCGTGATGTTTGCTGAGACTAAGTGCAATGAGCGCTGGATGATTCTAAAGTCAATGACAACCGCAAAAGAGGTCTTCTTCATTCAGCAGAAGTCGAAAGACGGGCATTCACCAGCCGTTCACATTTTGCACAAGGATATTATAGAAATCTCAGAAAAAGTCTTATGCAAATGAAAAGCTTTCACGTAGCATATAGATGATTGTAGATGTATCTATGTCTCCCGCCGATTGCTGAGGCCCGGAATGACCAAGTGCGAAGATTTCTTTAAAGCACTCTCTGACGAGACGCGACAGAAGATTCTCAAGATGCTTGAGAAGAAGGAGATGTGCGTTTGCGAGATCGGGCAGGCTTTCAACGTCTCGCAGCCGACGATCTCTCACCACTTGGATATCCTGAAAAGAACCAGACTGATAGATTCCAGGCGGAAGGGACAAAATATCTACTACTTCTTGAACGAGAACTGGTTTAAGGAATGTTGTGGTGATTTCCTTTCCATGTTCGAGTGCTGTTCGGAATTCGTGAAGACGCACAGGATAACCAAGAAGCCAAAGGGAAAAGATGGTGAGTGATGATATGAGCTAAGGAGAGATGGAGGAGAAACCGAAAGGGGATTCATTATGAGCGATACCAGCGACTCGAGGAAATCTTTGAACGTCCGGATCACCTACTGCGTCGAATGAGGTTACCTTGCTTCAGCGTCCGGTCTGGAGGCTGCGATCAAGGAGGAGTTCGACATTAGGGCGAATCTGAGAGAGGGGCATGATGGCATCTTCGAGGTGGCTATCAACGACCGAGTTGTGTACTCGAACAAGAAACAGTGCGACCGACTTCCCACAAACGAGGAGATCTTCCAAAAGATTCGGGAGTGTCGGGGGCAGTCTGTGCAGCAGTCACCGTCTGCTGACCGGAGTGAGCAAGACGAGAAAACTCAAAGGGGAGAGCCGGGATCAAGCTGCTGCTGCCCAGGCGACCGGTCTGAGCGACAGGGCGACTCTGGATGGTGTTGTCCACCTGCCCCGGATGATAGCGGCGGCGGTAATTCTGGGGGCTCACGGGGCAGGACCTACCTGTTTCTGGCGGTCATGTTGATAGCAGTGGGGGTCGGAGGTTACTCATTCTCCAAGAAGTACGTTGCCAGGAGTCAGGATCAGGTACAGGCTTTGAAAGCTTCGACGGGAAACCTGGCCGCAAATGACCCAGCATCAGGCGGAGCCGTGGCTGCATGTGGCATAACGTTGAGCTCCTTGGAGGCTCTGGGTGAGGCCGCTGTCGGCAAGGAAGCCGTATTCGTGCTCCTGCCCGGCGAGGGTGAGGAATCGTCCCGGACCGCTTCCCGTCAGGTGAATGCCGTGGTGGAAATGCTGTCGGAGCAAGGGAGGGAGATTGCGGCTTTTACCCTGCAGAAACATCGAGAGGGGCATGGGCAACTGATGAGGCAAATGTCGGTACGGTCATTGCCCTGCGTCGTCGTCGCAGGTCGGGGCTGCGGAAGCGTGGCAGTCTCGGGAGACATAACAAAGCTGAAGCTACTTCAAGCATTCGTCCAGGCTTCCACGCTGCCATCTGCCTGTGGCGCTGCCTCAAAGGGCTCTTGCTGCCCCAAATAGGTGAAAGATCCGATGCAGGAATGGATTAGCCAAACCCTCCAATCCCCAACCCTCGGCCTGACGGCCTTGGTCGCGGCCCTTCTTCTTGGGCTGGTAGGTGCGGTGACCTCCTGCTGCAACCTGGCAGTGTTCGCCGCAGTCGCAGGATACTCGGGGATGCACAGCCAAGAGAGGAATCGTCGGGACATACTGATCGGTGGCCTGTTTTTCATGCTGGGAACGTTCATGGCTCTGGCCATACTGGGTGCGGTGACGGGATTGATCAGCCAAACCGTGGGATCTGAGCTGGGAGTGTACTGGAAACTCTTCGGCGGCCTGGTCATAGTTTTCTTTGGCCTGGCCACCCTGAAACTCGTTCCTTTCAGGTTGCCAAGATTTGGCTCTGCGACTGGGAACATGCCAAGGGGAACTGCAAAGGCGATGATCTACGGGTTTGCCATAGGGGGAGGCATAACCGCCTGCTCCGCATGCTGCAACCCCGCACTCTTCGTGGCGCTTGGAATGGCGACCTTGCAGGGTCGTACTGTGTGGGGCGCAGCCATAATGACTGCGTTTGCCATCGGGTACAGCCTGCCTCTGGCCGGAGCGGTAATAGGGCTAGGGTTCGGATTCGGCAAACTGGGCTCGGCGACGCGGAAGTTGAGGCCGGTAATCAATGTCATGGCGGGAATCCTCTTGATCGGAGTCGGCTTCTACCTCTTGGCGACAGTATAGGATAGAACGGCATCTTACATAAAACCAATTCAACCTCATGTGTGTAGCAAAAATGGAGGTGAGCAAGGATGGACAAAGAGAAGGCCAAGAGAATCGTGAAAGAACGCTATGGGAAAATCGCTCAAAAACAAAAGGGATGCGGCTGCGGTTGCGGACCTGACACCACTGAGTTTGCCAAATCCATTGGTTATTCGGAAGAAGAACTCAAGAACATTCCAGATGAGTCCAATTTGGCTCTCAGTTGCGGAAATCCGACCGCGCTGGCCGGCCTCAAGGAAGGCGAGGTGGTGCTCGATCTAGGCTCGGGTGCCGGGTTTGACTGCTTTCTGGCCGCGAGCAGGGTTGGGCCGAAGGGCAGGGTCATTGGCGTGGATATGACCTCTGAGATGGTAGAAAAGGCAAAGGACAATGCGCGAAAAAACCGCGTCGAAAACGTCGAATTCAGGCTCGGGGAGATCGAGAACTTACCTGTCGAGGATGACTCGGTGGACGCGGTCATAAGCAACTGCGTGATCAACCTGTCCGCAGACAAGCCCAGGGTTTTCCAGGAAATCAACAGGGTGTTAAAGCCGGGTGGCAGGGTAGCCATCTCCGATATAGCTCTGTTGAAGGAACTGCCCAAGAGAGTTCGAGAAAATGTCGAGGCATATGCGGGTTGCGTGGCAGGAGCCGTGCTTGTCGACGAGTATAAGAAGCTGGTCGAAATCTCCGGATTGAAAGACGTCAAGCTGACCGCCCAGAACATTTCTGCTTGTGTTGAGCCGAACACCCAGGATCCCTTGGGCAAGGCACTCTCAGATGGCTTGGACCAGGGCGAAACGTTAGAAGGCTACGTGGTCAGTCTCTACATACAGGGACGCAAATAGCATGAACTGAAGCCGACCACGAGTTTCCCGCCTGGTAACGGACGCGTGGTCCGTTGCCCGGCCAGAAAGTCTTCCGAAGGCCCCCGAACGGGGGCATTAACCTACATCTGCAGCATCCGGGGTTGTGTCGCATCG
>CAYFQZ010000236.1:0-10180 GCA_964345305.1 uncultured Ignavibacteria bacterium
TGATGTCTTTGGTCGGGTCGCCCATCCTGTCAAAGCGAATTCGGTTGGCGGTCTCGGTGCACATACGAAATGAAGTTAAGCCAGGCAATGTCTATTGCACCTGGCGCAGGTAGTGGGAATCCTGGAAGGCAGAAGATCACGGAAAAAACTTCCTTGGCGGCAGGAAATTGTTCTTGACAATCAAGGGAGGTTATCTTAATTGACTTCCTGACCATACTATTGGAAGAGACAAGTTAGTTACTGGTGATATAAAACCAAGCGGGCGTAATTCAGCGGTAGAATGCAAGCTTCCCAAGCTTGACGTCGAGGGTTCGACTCCCTTCGCCCGCTTCTTTGACAAGCGCTGTTCAGCCAGCTCTTTGATTATGATCACCTTGGCCCGACCCAAGAATGATGCTGGAGAAAACGGCTGAAAGTTCGATAAATGTAACTGGAAGCAACCAAGCAACCCGTTTGCCAAGGAGGGTGGGATGATAGATTACACCAGAGCGTTTTCCTTCATGTTCGAAGACAAGAATTGGATCGTCAAGATCATACTGGGTGCCATATTTAACCTTCTCATGCTGGTCTTGATAGGGATACCCTTTATCTTTGGATATCTTCTGGAGCTGGCCAGAAACTCGGCCCAAGGTAAAGAGATTCCCCTTCCCGAATGGGACAATCTGGGAGACAAGTTCGCCCGAGGCCTGGTCTACACCATCATACTCATCATCTACAGTATACCCGGAATCATCCTGTCTTTCGTCCCCTGCGTGAAGTACTGCCTTGGGCCCCTGTACTTCGTGGCTCTGCTTTTCGTCCTCCCCTATATCACCCTCAAGTATGCCCAGACGGGGAGCTTTGAGGACTGCTTTCGTTTCAACGAGATGATTGATTTCGTGAGGAAGAACCTCAACAATCTGGTGATCGTGGTTCTGCTCAGCATTGCGCTCCAGATAATCGCCACCTTCGGAGTTCTGGCTCTGGTGGTGGGAGTCTTCTTCACCGCGTTCTGGGCCGATCTGGCAATCTACTATCTGTATGGAAGAGTCTTCAAAGCAGGAGAGGAAGCTAAAGGAAAGCTCACTGGAGCAGAGCCGGATACGCAGCCCTCTTCATCATGATCCTGGCGAGCGAAACATCTCTGCTCGGTTTGCCCGGTACGCCGAAAGACTCGGCGGGTGGACGTATGATTTGGTCCGACGGCACTGGCTGGGCATAGTAATTTTCCATCTGCTGGCGTTTGTGCTGGGCGCGGTTGAGGCACCTGTCCTGGTGTATCTGGACCAGCCCTGGACAGCCAGGCTGGTTTACGGATTCTACGGGCTATTCTGCCACCAGCAGCCTTCCCGGTGTCTGTTTTTGTTCGGCGCCCCTCTGGCAATCTGCTCCCGATGTCTTGCCTTCTACCTCTCATTATTAGTCTTTGCCCTAGCTGTAGGTATAAAGAGGGTCAACCCCATCAGTCTCAGATCCGCAGTTATGCTGGCCGGACCTGCGGCGCTAGATGTATTCCTTCAAGCTGTACATCTAACGGAGAGCACCAACCTAATAAGGCTGACCACCGGGCTGTTGTTGGGCATGGCCGTTTCCCTGTATCTGTTTCCCCGCATCCAAAAGGCCATGGAGGGTTTGAGCCTGCCGGCCGCTGAAATGTCCCCTGAAGACACGGCGCGCGCTTGGAGGTGAAGCTTCGCCTTGTAGATCTCCCGCAAAGCGGAGTTTTTTGCAACTTTCTGCCGCAGGGGCAGGTATAAGACTTATAGATTAAGTTAAGAAGAAAGGTGCTCGGATGCAGCGGCCGAAGCTGGGCGTTGGTCCCAGGCAGCCAGATCGTAGACGCAGGTATTCAGATTCCAAGAAAGGGAGGACGTTATGAAGAAGCTCACAATTCTGCTTATGGTGTTCCTTTTGATCGCATCAAGTACCACCTTCTCCCACGCCAAAGAAAGAACGGGTGAAGTAAAGGACAACGTCTATACCGACTCCAAGTTTGCATTCCAGATCACCGCACTTAAGAACTGGAAGATGAAAAAGCAGGACGAGCCCTCCTTACTCCGGGTGGTCATGACCCAGAAGAATTACAAGGTGAGCAGCATCCCCGGCGCCTCCAAGTATACCACGTCGATCCCCGCGATATTGGTCTTGGCCGATACGACCTCGCTCTCCTTGAGTGAGGTGGAGGAATGCCTTCTGGGAAAAGGAGAACTCCCGGAGAAGCAGGACGACTTCATGATGAAGCTGGATTTGATTCCCAATTCCGATTATCTGGAGGTCAACGACCTGGTGATCGACAGCGTTCCCGCGAGAGATTACGTCTTAAAGCAGCCGTACAAGAAAACCGGAGAAGATCCCAGGGTCAGAGATCCGATCTACGGGAGTTCGGTTATCATCCAGGATTCTGTTGCAGGGCACGTCATCCTCTTCAAGAAAGGAAACAACATCTACGTGGTGCAGTTTTCCTGCGAACGAGAGTTCTTCTATCCTAACAATTCCGAGTTTCAGAAGATAATGGGATCATGGAAGTTCGTTGAGTGAACTCCTGAACCGTTTCGTCTATCTCTCTCACCAAATGGAGCCCCTTAAGCCGGGGCTCCATTTCTTTTCGGCCACAGGTTTGGCCTCGATCCATTTGAGAGTTGATCCCTCCAACCTGACTAAGTCCGCCGTTGGACCAAAGGGTCAGGCCTTGGGGGATGCCCGGCAAGCTCAAGCTCTGGCTTGATCTGGAATCATCCTTTGGCTGCGCCTGAATGCGCTCATTTCTGATCCCCTGATGTCTCCAACTTTTCAATTGACAAGGCATGTGTTATATGTTAGCTTTGACCAAAAACAAGTGGGAAGGAACAGGAGGAGCCATGTGGATACTGAGAAGTCTTGCTATCATCGTCCTTATCGTGCTGATAGTCGGATTCGCAATCTATAACTCTGAAGAGAGAATATCGGTTAATCTGTACGGAACCGAGTACTACAATGTTCCCATGATATTCGTAGCCTTTTGGTCTCTGGTGGTGGGCATGCTCATTTCTTTCGCACTGGGTATCGGCTACTACTTCAAAATGTATTCGGAGCTCAGAGATCAAAGGAGGGAGAATCAAAAGCTGGCGGAGGAGGTCACCGCCTTGCGGAACCTACCTTTGGAGGAAGAGGAAGAGAAGAGGTAGCCCAGCGGGAAGGACGCGGCCACGCCGCCCTTTAGTGGAGGTGAAAATTGAGTGCAGGTCATATTCTGTCGATTCTGTTTGCCTTTATCATAGTTTTCTCGGTCATGGCTTTCCTCTGGACAAAGGTTAAGGGAGACAGGCGCAAAGTATCCCCCCAGCCGTACATCGAGGCCTTGAAGGCTTTGCTGGAAGGAAGGGAGCAGGTAGCTTTTCAGAAACTCAGAGAGGTGGCGCGGATGGACCCCGACAATGTCGACGCCTACCTTAAGCTGGGAGATCTGTTCAGGAAGAACAAGAGATACGATAGGGCCCTGCAGATCCACAGAGAGTTGACGTTACGTCCGTACCTGTCCCGGGATCAGAAGAATGAAATCCTGAGAAGCTTAGCAGAGGATTACTCCGCTTCGGGGAACCATCAGAAAGCCATCTCGGCTCTGGAGGAGCTGTATAAGGCCTCGGACAGAAACGAGGGGATAGCCGCCCGGCTGCTGGCCGAATATGAGGATCTGGAGAAATGGGAGGAGGCATTCGAGCTAAGAAAAAGGGTCTTCGGCCCCAAGGATCTCCATAACAGAGGGATGCTGGCTCTCTACAAGGTCCTCTGGGGCAAGGCCCGGGCAGAAAAAGGGGAACTTCACAAGGCTCGGGTCGCGTACAAGGAGGCGCTCAACTACGACGAAACGTGCGTCCCGGCTTACCTCTATCTGGGGGAAGCTTACTACCGGGACCGGAGGCTGCAGGAGGCGGTGGAGTACTGGAAGAAGCTTCTGGAACTTGTGCCGGATGCCGGCTACCTGGTGTACGGCAAGTTGGAGAGGGCACTCTTCGAGCTGGGAGAGTACAGCGACGTATCGGAGGTGTACGAAAACATACTGAGCCGAAATCCAGGCAACACCTTTGCCCTGCTTTCCCTGGCGCGCATCGACGAAAAGAAAGGGATGACCCGATCAGCCGTCGAGAGGTACAGGCAGATCCTGGACATCGATCCATCTTTCTTGTCCGCCAGACTGAGTTTGGCCAGGCTTTATCTTCAGGAGGATCGCAAGGAGGAGTCGGTTGATCTTCTGGATAAGGTTGCCGAGACTCTTCCCCCATCCGGAGAGCAGTTCACCTGCCGGACCTGCGGGCACAGATCTCCACAGGCCCTGTGGAGATGTCCTTCCTGCAAGTCGTGGAATTCCTTTAACATCGCAAAGCCATGAGAAGAGGAATCGGGCCAACGAGGAAGGGGTTGTTTGTTCTTCTTTTCATGCAAGTCATCCTTCTGCGGACCATCTTCGCTTACGGTTACACTCTGGAGGAGGCGGCGAGTCGATACCGGAGCGGGGCACTGGATGAGGCCAAACAGATTCTGTTGGCTATTCTCGCTGAGCAGAAAAGTGATCCGCAGGTATTGCTGCTTCTGGCAAAGACGGAAGAGAGCGGTGCCGCACTGAAGAGATACCTTGAGGATGCGGAAAACCACGTTGGCTCGACCGATCTAGACCAGGTTCGTCTCCTGGCCTGCAAATACGAGTTCTGCAGGGACAGGTACGTCACCACGGTTGACTTGAGCGAGGATTTCAAGACAAGTTTTCCCGAGAGCCGGATCGCGCCTGAGGCTCTGTGGCTTTCCGGCTGCTCGCTGTTGGCCATGGAAAAAACCGACTCCGCCCGGGCCGATTTCGACAGAATCCTCAAATCGTATCCCGGCTCACCTAGGGCTCAATGGGCAGCGCTGGCCAAGGGAGACTGCTTTTTTCTTGACCAGGATTATGACCGGGCTTTGACTGAATACCATCAGGTTCTGAAGCAACACAGGGATTCCGAAGCTTTTCCTTTCGCCCTGTCCGGTCTGGTGAGTTGTTACAGCCGGCTGAACGATTCCGATAAGGCGCTTCTCTACCACAATCTCCTTAAGGAAAAATTCCCCCGGTCGATGGAGCTGGGTGAAATGTTTGTGCCCAGGACCGCGCCTCCGGACAAAGACGAGGACCCAAAAAGGGCCGAGGAATTGGCTGGGGTGAGATATACCGTCCAACTGGGGGTGTTTGGAGTAAGGGAAAACGCCCTCAGGCTCCGTTCCAGGTTTCAAGAGCAGGGATATTCGGTCAGGATCGAAAGCAAGACCATAGCAACAAAGAAATACTCTGTGGTACAGCTCGGATCGTTTACCTCTTATGAGGAGGCTTCGAAGCTCAAGAAGGAACTTGAATCGCAAACAGGTGAAAGTTACAGAGTAGTCATCAGGTGAACTGGTGATCATTGGAAGGGGTCTGCGCAGCCTGCCTCGAGGCGAGGTGAAAGAAGTCCGCCGATTACTGCGTAACAACTGGTCGATGTTTGGCATTCGAATCGGGTCCCCCTTCAGTTCCCGGACGGTGCTTTAAAGGTAGGTGCCATGGCGGAAGATGTCACGCCGTTGATGCGTCAGTATTTCAAGATAAAAAACCAGTATCCGGAGGAGATAGTGTTCTTCCGCATGGGTGATTTCTATGAGATGTTCGGAGAGGACGCCAAGGTCGCATCCGAGATACTGGGCATCGCCCTGACATCCAGAGGGCAAATCAAAGGAGAGGGAGTACCGCTGGCCGGCATACCCTACCATGCCGCGGACAGATACCTGTCTCAACTTCTCAAGGCAGGCAGAAAGGTGGTCGTCTGCGAGCAGGTGGAGGATCCCAAGCTGGCCAGGGGAATCGTAAAGAGGGATGTGGTCGAAGTGATAACCCCGGGGACCATCACCGTCGACGGTGTGATCGAAGCAGCCCAGAACAATTATCTGGCAAGCATAGCGGGAGAGGACAAGGAATTGGGATTGTCTCTTCTGGATCTGACCACCGGCGAGTTCAAACTGGACCAGGGTCATAGATCCAGTATTCTTGAGAAGCTGAGTGTGGCGAGTCCGTCGGAGATAATAATCGCGGACGGCTTAAGCGAAGAGAGGACAAAGGACTTGAAGCTCTCGGCGGCACAAGCGACTCTAACTCCGGTGGAGGCGTGGAAGTTCGATTACGATATTGCCCATGAGATGCTCAGTCAGCATTTCAAGGTCAGCTCTCTGGACGGATTCGGCTGTGAGGGAATCAAGTTGGGAATCTCCGCTGCCGGAGCCATTCTGGCCTATCTCAAGCAAACCAAGAAACCACTTCTTTCTCACATCAGCAAGATATCGCCTTTCTTCGAAGAGGAGACCATGTTCCTGGATGCCAACACCATCCGGAACCTGGAGCTTCTTTCTCCGCTCAGAGACGGTGAATCGGGACACACCCTTTTCTCTCTGCTAAACAGAACCAAAACGGTCATGGGCGCGCGCCTTCTGAAGAGATGGATCACCCGTCCTCTCCTCGGCCTGGAGAAGATCAAAGGGAGACAGGATGCGATTGAAGAGCTGATCCGAAAGAAGGACCTGTCGGATTCTTTGCTTGACAGGATGAAGGGAATCTCCGACTTAGAAAGGCTCGCCGGAAAGATCGGATACGGGAAGGTCAATCCCAGGGATTTGATCTGGCTTAAAGGGTCTCTCCAACGCGTTCCTGAGATACGGCAGATATTGAAAGAGGCCCAATCCGGGCTTCTGATCTCTATAAGGGAGGAGCTTCCGGACTGCGCTGAAACGGTTAGCCTGATCGAACACTCCATTGTGGACGATCCCCCCACCGTTTTGACCGAGGGAGGAATAATCAAGCCTGGCTTCTCCTCGGAACTGGATAGTCTTAAAGGAAGCATAGCAGACAGCAAGCAGTGGATAGCCGGTCTGCAGCAGAAGGAGAGGAAGAGCACGGGGATACCCTCCCTGAAGGTCGGGTTCAACAAGGTTTTCGGCTACTACATCGAGGTCACCAAACCGCATCTCTCCAAGGTGCCTTCGGAGTATATTCGAAAACAGACCATGGTGAATGCCGAACGTTTCGTCACGCCGGAGCTAAAAGAGAGAGAAGCGCAGATTCTGGGAGCAGAGGAGAGGATCTTCAAACTGGAGTACGATCTGTTTATGCAAGTAAGGTCCAAGGTGGCCGAGCAGACTGGAAGGATACAGAAGACCGCAGAGCTGCTTGCACTTCTGGACGTGTGCCTGGGTTTGAAGGAGGTGGCGGAGAGACTCAACTACGTTCGTCCCCGGGTCGATTTGAGCGGTCAGATAGAAATCCGTGACGGGCGTCATCCGGTCATCGAGAACATACTGGAGCCCGGCTGCTTCGTCCCCAACGACACCAAGATAGACCCGGAAACCGAGCAGATCCATGTCATCACCGGTCCCAACATGGCCGGGAAATCAACCTATCTCAGGCAGGTGGGGCTGATCGTTCTTCTGGCTCAGATGGGCTCGTTTGTTCCGGCCAAATCGGCACGCCTAGGGCTGGTGGACAGGATCTTTACCCGGGTGGGAGCCACCGACTACCTGACCCGCGGGCAGAGCACGTTTTTGGTGGAGATGATAGAGACTGCCAACATCTTAAACAACTCCACTCCCAAAAGTCTGATCCTGCTGGACGAGGTGGGAAGGGGAACTTCGACTTTTGACGGTCTCTCCATAGCCTGGTCGGTGACTGAGCACATTCACAACAATCCCCGGATTGCGGCAAAAGCTCTGTTTGCTACCCATTATCACGAGCTGACCGAACTGGCCAGGTTTCTGCCCCGGGTGCGAAACTACCAGGTGGCCGTGAAGCAGTGGGAGGAAGAGATAGTGTTCTTAAGGAAGATAGTCCCGGGCGGCTGCGACGATAGCTACGGGATCCACGTGGCCCGGTTGGCCGGCGTTCCGGCTGAGGTGCTGAGCAGAGCCAAGAAGATACTTTCGGATCTGGAAGCGGGTGAGGTCTCATCTTCCGCATCGGCACAGGTGGCTCCTCAACCGGTCGGGTATCAGCTCAGCATATTCTCGCCTCAAGAAGATCCGCTGATTGGCGAACTGAAGGAGCTAGATCTGAACGGACTGACTCCCATACAGGCTCTAAACAAGCTAGCCGAACTGAAGAAGAAAGCTGAACGATAGAGCGCCTTGCGCGGACACTGTGTATCGGCTTTAAAGCGAAATTCCGTCCGGAGCCGCGTTCGCCTCTGATAGCAGAGAAAGGAAAGGATATAATGGCCAAGAAAGAGCGGAACTCTCCTGTGTTGTCACTTAGCAGGATTCGCCTGATTGCGCTTCTGGCCGTCGGCGTGGTGGCGGTGGTAATCGTCAGTCTGGTCTCAGGCATGTTTGTGCCATCTCCGTCTGAGCAAGACGTAAGAATGAGCCGGGAATCCGACAGGATCTTTGGCGGGATTGTCGACTATCTGGACGGACTGCCGGAAACGGAAAACGTTCAACTGCAGAAGCTCTTCAGCAAAGCGTTTTCCGCCTATCAGTTGGGCGAATACCCCAAGGCCATAGCACACCTGACCACCTGCCTGCAGTTGAAAACAGAACAAGACGAAAGAGCGGCGGCTCTGATTCTAAACGGCAACAGTCTTCTGCTCATGGGGAATCTGGTGGAGGCCGAAGCCCAGTACCGACGGGCCTGGGTGATTGCCGAGGCCAGCGAGAACAAAGAAGCGCTGGCTGCCGCACTCGGAAACCTGGGCGCGGTCTTTCAAAGAATGGCGCGCCCGGACAGCGCCGAGGTCTTCCATCAACGGGCCCTCAATATTTACTGGGAAACAGAGGCCAAGATGGAGCTGGGCCTGCAGTTGGGAAACATGGCTTTGATCTACCAGAATAGAAGAGATTACGACACGGCGCTGAAATACCACCTCGAGGCTCTGAAAAGCTTCCAGGAAATCGACTATCCCATCGGACAGATCAGCCAGCTGAATCACATAGGCTGGATCTTCCAGGGCCGTGACCTTGATTCCTCGCTGGCTTATTATGAGGAGGCCTTGGAGTTAAGCAGGCAGGCCAACTTTGCCGCGGGACAGGCCAATCAGCTCAGCAACATAGGCTTGGTCTTTCAAAACCAGGGGCTTTTTGACGTCGCTCTGGGATACTACCAGCAAGCTTTGGATATGGACCGAAAGACAGGTTTCACCAAAGGGGAGGCGCAGGATCTTCTCACCATCGGATGGATTTACGAGCTCAAAGGAGACCTCAACGAGGCTTCGAAGAAATACAAAGGCTCGGTGAAACTGAACCGGAAAGCGGGTTTTGCCGCTGGAGAGGCAAGCGCGCTTGCCAGTCTGGGTGCAGTCCATCAGAAGCAGGGAGATGCGGATCGGGCCCTGGAGGCCTTCTACCGGGCGGTGGCCGTAAATGCGGAAATCGGAAACAGGCAGGGAAAGGCCGATCTGCTGCACATGGTGGGGACAATCCACAACAGCAGGGGAGAAGCAGACAGCGCCCTGGCCTCCTACCAGGAGGCGGAGGCGATTTACAGCGAAATCGGGGACATCAGAGGTCAGGCCAAGGAACTCAACAGCATAGGCCAGATATATATGTACCAGGGTAGGTTCGACGAGGCCCTGGAAAACTTTCAACAAGTGCTAGAGACTACGCGCGACCTTGGGGACCGGCGAGGGGAAGCGTTTACGCTTAGCAGCATGGCATTCGTCCATCTCAGCAAGGGGGATTCAGAGAAGGGCCTCGGGCTTGCCAGAGAGTCTTTGAAGATTCTCGAGGAGATCGGGGCAACGGACGACGCCGCCAGAGTGGCGGAGAACATAAAGAAGGCTGAGGAACTGATCGAGCAGCAGAAGAAAGCGGAATCCGAGAAGAGCGAATAAGCACTTGGGTTCTGTTTAATTGATACTGGAATAGTAGATCGGGTTGCCGATAGGCTGCCGGACAAAGAAACCAGAGTGTTATGCTGAGCGAGATCCTGCACCTTTTGGTGCAGGGCGGCCAGACGGTCCCCCTGCGGGCCTGCAGGGCGTATGGACGTCCGGGAAGCGAAGCATCTATTTCATCAGTCGGCAGCCGTGACAGAATACCTCACCCCCTTGGTCCCCCTCTCCATTTCATGGGGAGAGGGAAACAGGGGGAGAGGTGTAGCGTCGGAGCTTGCCGCGAACCATGGGGTTCGTGGCTTGCCCTGAACCGTATGGTTCATGGCTTGTCTCCGACGACGGAAATCGGT
>CAYFQZ010000237.1:0-4737 GCA_964345305.1 uncultured Ignavibacteria bacterium
TGGACTCTCTCCTTGATGCCCTGTTTCAGGGTCTCAACTTGGAATGAAAGGAACTCATCCTCCTTCCATTTTCTTTTTATCATTCATGGCCTGAGAAGACAACTCCCCCTCACCGTGTACTTCTCTTTTTCCGGGCACCACGTTCTCGATATGGGGAGATATTGAAAGGAGGGTCACCGTTTCAGTTCTTGAGGATTCCGTTGACTATGTCCACAATGGAATAGGGGCTAAAAGGCTTGGCAATAATGTTAAAGGCATCATTCCCTGACCTCCCCGTTTCTTGACCAGTTTGGCCTAAAGTGCTGAGCATCATTACGGGTATATTCCCCTGCAAGGGGTCAGACCTAAGTTTGTCATAGACCTCATAACCATTCATCTTGTGCATCGTGATATCTAAGATGAGGAGGTCGGGTTTCTCCTTTTTCGTCTTATTGAACGCCTCCTCACCATCAGTTGCGGTTACGACTGAGTACCCTGCCTCCTCTAATACCAATTTGAGTGACCTAAGGATATGGGGTTGATTGTCGGCTACCAGGATTTTCTTTCCCTTCATGTCCCCACCATGTTCCAGATTTTTCGAACGGCGATCCCATCCTCTCACGTTCGTTGACCCGAATCCAAAATGCCGGCTTTTCTGGTTCGATTATCCTCTGACTGGATAGACTGATTGAGAAGTGCATGTGATATTTCAGACGAACCATTTGGTCCGTAAATTCTCATGGTGTCCCCAAGAGGATTTGAACCTCTGTTTTCCCGCGTGGGGCGAGACGTCCTTGGCCTGCCTATACGATGGGATACATTAAATGTCCCAGCACACCTCCATCTTTTTTGAAAAAGGGGGGGGCGATACCTGGCTCAACATCACTAATAACCCTAAATAATTAACCGTCTTTTCCCTACGGCAAATTCAACTGGTTCGCGCTATAGTTCCTGGCTGGATCCGCCCCGGCGGGCCCTTAGAGACCTGCCGGGTTTTATCAAATCAGTTCCA
Organism: uncultured Ignavibacteria bacterium; assembly: GCA_964345305.1. Lineage (GTDB taxonomy): Bacteria > Zixibacteria > MSB-5A5 > MSB-5A5 > SM1-73 > SM23-73-3. Next base: position 992 of record CAYFQZ010000237.1, read on the forward strand.
CTCCCTTTCGTGTTAAGGGACGACGGGAGTGGGTGTTGAAAAGTCAGTGACCAATAGAACGTTCCGTGCTGCTCCGAGGACCGTATTGCTGAAGCTGGGGTTGTGGACGCCGAGACTCCCGTCGTTTTCGATCTGGAGAATGTTCCAACCCGCCTTCAGAATCACCACTCCCTCATTGTATGTAGCAAACAGACTGTTGCCTGATGCGGGGACGCCGAGTTCCACCCGCCTCAGTTGCACGTGGTAAGTGGCCTCGCCAGGGCCTCCCGGATCCACGGTAAGATCCATTGCCTGGCGACCGTGGGACTCGCCGAAATTGTCCACACTAACGGTGGTTCCCGCAAGTATGGGAACATCCGTTACGGTGGCTCCCGTAGCGTCCTCCGCCTCTGTCAAAGTGACATCGTTGGTGACGAGCAGCGCGTTCATGATATCGGTAATCGCGGTTTCGGTCTCATCTATGAGGGCTTTTACCTCTGACTCAGTAGCCGCCTGCAGGGATTCTCCGTCGATGGAGGTGTGACAGTTGGAGCAGATATCTATGCTGGCGAAGAAGGTGTGGTTCGTGCCACCCAGCTCGTAGGAAAGCAGGTCAGGCGGAGGGGTCTTCTCCAGGTGGCAGTTGGCGCAGGTATCATCGATGAAGGAGTGGGAACCCCGTGCACCCACAGGAACGAAGAATGCGTTCTGACCCATCAGGACATCGCCCTGTGACGACCCGTGGGGTGCGCGGCCATCCTGAAATGGAATACTATCGGCAACGGCGTCATTATACAGGCCCCGTCTGCTGTTGTGGCAGGTGATGCAGATAGCCCCATTGCCCACGCCTGTAGCCGCAAATCCTGCCGGCAGGACCGGCGTATCACCGAAGACCCGGACGGTGGCGTTTGTGCTCGTTCCGGTGGTAGTACCGACGTCGTGGGGGTCGTGGCATGTCACGCAGGTCTGCGGCTGGACCGTACCGTCAGTCCAGTAAATGGATCCTGGAGGGAGGTTTCCGTGGTTACCAGACACAAGCTGGGGCAACCAGGTCAGGAATCCCTGGCCCGTGTGGCAGCGGGCGCAGGATGAACTCTGACCCTCATCGACGGCAACTTCAAAATTTGAGTGGCGGGACAGTTGCCACTGTTGGTAACGGCCATGACGGAGGGGCTCACCGTGGCACACGGCGCAGACGTTGGAGCGGATGTTTACGCGAGCGTCTCCATCCGTGATGTCTAGATCCCCGTGGGTGAGGTCGTTCTGGGGGCCGTGGCAGTTCTCGCACTGTATGTTGGCGAGCTGGGCCGTGTTGGGAAAATTGACCAGCATGGTGGTCCAGTTGTCGCCGGGGTTGTTGAGCAGGCCGGAGGCGAGGAATTCGGCGTAATCGGAGGCGTCGTCAATGCCACCGTTATCCACATCGAGATTGAAGCCCACGGTGTGGCAGGAGAAGCAGCCCTCTCCGTAGTGGGTACTGGTGTTGAGATTATCGGTGAAGACCACCGCGTGACCGGTGTTCATCCACGGGGTGAAATTGTCAGGGGCCGCAGTTCCGTCATGACAGCCGGTGCAATTTGCGGCGAGGGGCCTTCCGTTCCCGTCCTGACCGGTGATGACTCCCGTCCACCTACTGGCAGCAAAGACATCGATCGCAACAGTGGATGCAGTCGCTTCATCAGTTACCGTGAGCGAGTATCTCCCTCCCACATCGGGTGTGAAGGAAGGGTTCTGGATTGCACCGTCATCCAGCGTGGCACTGGAACCAGCGGGAGGTGCGAGAGCCCAATCGTAGGAAGCCTGAGCCTTTCCGTGGAGCAGTACCGGAATCCCTACGGCGACGTTCTCAATGCCGGGGATGACTTTCCAGGGGAGTTCCGTGTGGATCTCCATCTCGTCTGAATACGAGCCGGAGTCGGTGGTCACGGTGAGTTTCAGGGTTACCAGCCCGGCCTCTTCTAGGGCAAAGGGATCCGTCCCCACGACTTCGAACCGGTCCTGAATACCTCCGACGAACCCTCCCGGGGGGAGTTTAACGTTGGGCGGCAGCTCATCCTCCGTAATCGGCGGCTCCTCCAGGACCCTGAAGAGCTCATCCTTATAGGCGCTTAATCCCGGAAGGGTCACCGGCGGGGTGAGCGTGGTCTCTCCGGTAATCGTCACAGCCACGCTGTTGGACGCTTCCCAGAGGATACTCTGCAGCGTTGAGCCATCCAGTATTTCGAAGGTGCCAATGGGGAATATATCCCCTCCCGGCATGCTATCGAGGTTTGATCCCGCATTTACCACCACCGGGCTATCGGGGACGAGAAGGCAATCTTGTGTCACCGTCTGTTCGGCGACGAGTGTGATTGAGTGTGTATGGTCTGTAAAGTTATTCTTCGAATAGGTTACGGAGTAAGTTCCTATTGGAAGGGTGACGGAGTAATATCCGCTCGCATCGGTAGTGATGGTTACGCCCTGGATCGCGGGATCCGTTGTGACGTCAGCTCCCTCAACAGGTGTGCCTGTCATGCTGTTAGTCACGGTCCCTGACAACGTCCCGCTGCTGGCTCCGCCAAGCACTACGGTGTCTCCATTATCTCCACAGCTGATAAGAAGAAACGAGGCAAATGTGATCGCGAGGGCGAGTACGGCATGTGTGCCCTTTCTTCGGGATATTTGAATTTTCATGATCTCCTCCTTTCCACTTGTTGAAGATACAGAATTTCACGGTAGGCTTAGCTGGTTAGGGCCATAGTTTCTGGCTGGATCCGTCCCCACCGGCCTGTTGGCCAACTGACCCGCGGTCGCAACGCCCAGGGACTCGAGCGAATCGATCAGAACCTGGATGGTGTAAGGGGGGTTGTGGACATTGGTACCACCTTCAAACCCTCCCGCAGGCAGGGGAGAGAACTGCTTGACCGTCTTAAATATCATATTGAGGTTAAAGCCGGCAGCCAGGTTTACATTGGTCCAGTCGGATGGAGTCGTCGGGGAACCGTCCGGCTTGAAGAAATATGGATACTGATTGGCATTATACAAGAAGCCCTGGTTCTCAATAGCTGTTGTCAGCGCCCCGAGGAGACCATCGGTGGGCGCCCCATTGGCATTGAGAACAAATCCCCCGATCTCCTGGGCCACCCCGTCGACTCTTCCATCGCCATCGTAATCCGCATCGTTGGGGTTAAAGGTTCTGAAATCTGTAACTGGAAGCGTCACGCCAGGAGTACCGTGGCATCCCGATACGTTGCAGGCGTCAACATTCTCTACGCCTGCGTCGGAGACCATCTTCCATGTATGCCCGCCCTCCGTGCCGGTGTTGAAGTTGGTCATATGACAGCCGATGCAGTTGCCGTTGATGGTATCGGTGTTATGCGGGAAGTCCCGGGTGTAGAAGCGGTTAGCATACTCATAGCCGTTTCGCCCCCAGAGGATGGCACCGGCAGCCAGATAGTGATCGTTCTCGAACCGCCTCCCGGAGTCATCAGCTGCCAGGCCGAATTTAGTCGCGTTCAGAACCAGGCCGCTGGATCTCCCCTGGTGGCAGAACACACAGATGATGTTATTCCCGATCTCCGGCGGGATATCGCTGTCGTCCAGAAACTTGAACGTCCGGTACACCGAAGTCACTTTCGAGTTGAACGAGATCGCCTCAGGCAACCGGACGTGCTTGGTAGTGAACACATCACCGAGGACATTCGTTTTTGTTGCGCTCTCTTGATGGGGATCGTGGCAGGTTGCACATTCTGCCGTGGCATTTTCATCGACCGTGATGGCTGCCGGGG
>CAYFQZ010000238.1:0-10127 GCA_964345305.1 uncultured Ignavibacteria bacterium
TCTATCTTGGAGGATCCCTCCGGATACGGGAGAATTATCCGGGATAAACAGGGAATGGTGCAGGGGATTGTGGAGGACAAGGACGCTTCTGCCGATCAAAAGAAAGTAAAGGAAATCAATACGGGAACCTTCTGTTTTGACAAAGCCTCCTTGTTTTCGGTCTTGGAAAAGGTAACAAGCGACAACGAGCAAGGGGAATACTATTTGACTGATACCTTGAAGCTGCTGTTGCGTCAAAACCGGCCGGTTTGGGCGGTGGTGGCATCTGATCCCTCCGAGACTCTGGGGATCAACTCGCCCGAAGAACTCAAGGAGGTGGACAGAATTCTGTCCGCCAGATAGTCCTGCCAAACGAAGTCTGCGGCTCAGGCGTATTTTTTGCTGGCGGGAGGGCGGAACTGGTTACAGGGTGACGGGGGCATTCATCCTTGAAAAAATGGTTCTCGGAATTCGGGCGTGATCTCAGGAACCGGCCCCAATCCCACAAGTTGCAGGACCGTACAGCGGGCTGAAAACGCATAAACGAAAAATTGCCGTTGACGGCGCCAGGAATTTTCAGGGAGTCCTTCACAAAATCGTTGACAGCCGGAGAGACAGGCTCTATATTTCATCTGGCAGTTGAAAAGGCGGTGAGATATTCTGATGACGCTAACGAAAAGGTGCTTCAGGCTTTTGCCCGCGGCGTTCAGCTTGTGGGTGCCTCTGGTTTGTGCCCTGTCGGGTGAGCCACAGATCAATCCGGACAGCAAGGATCTTCTGGGAGTCAAGTCTGATGTCAAGAGCCTGAGCTTGCTCGACCCCCAGAGGCTCAGAATGCACCACAGTTATACGTTTTCCTACTTTTCCAATTCCAGATTCAGCGGAAGCCTGGGCATATATACCACCACCTTGAATTACCGGCTGTCCAGACCGCTGAGCCTGACCTTGAGCTTAAACTACCTGCACAGGCCTCTGTCGGTTTTCCGGCAAGACAATCTGAGGATAAAAGAAGACATTCTACCCAATTTCCAGTTACTCTACAGGCCAAGTAGCAGTTTCTCCTTGTGGATAAACGTCGAGACCTTTCCTTCTTCTTTCCCTTGGGGATACCAGAATCTCTGGCGGGAGCACGAGAGGTGAGGTTTTGACCGTCCGCGAATGCCCGGTTACCGGATGATATCTTTTCCCGATCAGCGCTCTTAACTCTTGTAAGAATCCAGATAAACGTTTCTCTTTTTTGCAGTGGCAGTCACATTCCTTTTAGCGAATGTCAAGAAGAAGCAAGAGAAAGAAAAACTACCGGTACTACCGTAGAAGAAGGCTGAAGAAAAGGAGTCTGAGCAGTTACCTGGGCTCCAGGCTGGTGGAGATTTCCATCATACTGGTCACGGCCGCGCTGGCCCTATACGCATTCTCCTTCTTCACCAAGTTGAACCGCCCCACAGCTAAGCGGCAGGGGCAGCTGGTGCTGGCTCGTACTCAGATTCTGAACGCCTCCCACCAAGAAGGCGTGGTACGGAGGGTGGCTGAAAGGTTGAGGGAGTCGAAAGCGAACAACATCTCCTACCAGATTGTGGAGAGTGCGGATCTGGAGGATTTTACACCCCCACAGACTATGATTCTGGATCGGCTGGGGGACGAAGGGAAGAAGGCGCCATCAAGGGTGGCTGTCCTTACTGCTCAGACGCTGGGAATCGACTCCAGGAACATCGTGTTCAAGGCGCTGGAAGACAATTATCAGGGAATCTCTTTGACCATAGTCATAGGCAGCGACGGAGATACTCTGTTTCCGGAGACTTAAACGGCAAAGGTGGCGTTTCCTCCGGGAACCGCCCGGCGACAGCAAGAAAAAAAGGAGGTACAAGGCCATTTGAGTATAACGCCCAGGAGATTGGCGCGCCTGGCAGGCGAACTGGCCCTGGAGAAAAAGGCCTTCGACGTAAGAATCCTGGAATTAGGCAAGCTCTCCTCGGTGTGTGATTTCTTCGTCATCTGCTCGGCCAGCGTTGAACTGCACGCCAAAGCCATAGCGGACTGGATCACGGAAAACCTTCGCCGCCGGCAGATAGACTACTGGCACAATGAAGGATATCAGGCCTGCAGATGGATCCTTTTGGACTACGTGGACGTGGTCATCCACATATTCCTTCCGGAGGTGCGCGAGTTCTACGCTCTGGAGAAGCTATGGGGGGACGCCAAAATGGAGGAACTCTCCGAGGAGAAGTTAGCACGAAGGACGAGCAGGGGTAGAAAATAGGATTTCGCCAACCGCGGCAATCGTGTCTTCCCTTCCTAAGCGGGTTCAGAAACTCAATCAGCATGTGACACGGTCGTTACGCAATGCACGCGGGTTCCGGGCAGGTGACCCGGGCACGCAACCCGAAAATGGGCCGGTCTCGGCAGAGATGACAGGCGCAGAGGTAGTTAAGCCCTGAAAGGAGGCGCCGATACAACAAAATGAGGTATCCTTAGACGATAACCGAGGATTAAGTCCAAGGGGTTACCACGCTCGTTCCCAGGATCCTAACTCATCCGCAGCCTGTCTGACGATAAATCCGATCCCACAGAAGAGATGATTCTCGCTTGGGTTCAAGATCCTTGCTTCGGATCCTGCGAACGACCCGGAAGAAAAAGGGTGAGGCGTAAACCTCCAATCATCACCACGTTTCTTCGCCAGGTGTTCTCAAAGTAACGTTATCTGTCCCATAGGCTTGTCGCGCCAAGGTACCGATTTAAAAAGAGCCATCCCAAGCATAAACGAGAAGAGGTGAAACGACATGGACATTGTAGAACTAAAAAGCAAGACCGTTCCCGAGCTTCAGGATCTGGCGGAAGAGTTGGGCATACCCAACGTATCCGGACTAAGGAAACAGGAGATGATCTTCAAGATCCTGGAGGCCAAGACGGAAAAGGACGGGTTCATCTTCGCGGAGGGCGTTCTGGAGATCCTTGACGAAGGCTACGGATTTTTGCGGTCTCCCGACTACAACTACCTTCCCGGGCCGGACGACATATATGTCTCCCCGTCTCAGATAAAACGCTTCGATCTGAAAACCGGGGACACCATCTCCGGCCAGGTCAGACCCCCCAAGGAGAACGAGAAGTACTTCGCCCTGCTGAAGATAGAGGCGGTCAACTTCGAGAATCCGGAGATAGCCAAGCACAAGGTTTTCTTCGACAACCTCACCCCTCTTTACCCCGAGAAGAAGATCAAGCTGGAGACCGCCGCGGACGAAATCTCCATGCGGGTCATGGATCTGATGACGCCCATCGGCAGGGGCCAAAGGGGCCTGATTGTTTCTCCCCCCAAGGCGGGGAAAACCATGCTGCTTCAGAAGATCGCCAACAGTGTGACCGCCAACCACCCGGATGTCAAACTGATCGTGCTCCTCATCGACGAGAGGCCGGAGGAGGTGACCGACATGAAGAGGTCGGTTAAGGGCGAGGTGGTCAGCTCCACTTTTGATGAGCCCGCCGATCGTCACGTGCAGGTCGCGGATATGGTGCTGGAGAAGGCAAAGAGATTGGTGGAGCACGGGCAGCATGTGGTGATTCTTCTGGACTCGATTACCCGTCTGGCCAGGGCCAACAACGCCGTGGTACCCCACAGCGGAAAGATACTGTCGGGTGGAGTGGATTCCAACGCCCTGCAGAAGCCCAAGAGGTTCTTCGGGGCCGCCAGAAACATAGAGGAGGGCGGAAGTCTGACCATCATCGCCACCGCCTTGGTGGAGACCGGTAGCAGAATGGATGAGGTGATCTTCGAGGAGTTCAAGGGCACAGGCAACATGGAGATGGTCTTGGACAGGAGGCTGTCAGACCGTCGTATCTTCCCGGCCATGGACATCAATCGATCCGGAACCAGAAAAGAGGAACTCCTGCTGGTGCCCGAGGATCTAAACAAGATCTGGATCCTGAGGAAGTTTCTCAACGAGATGAATTCCGTGGAAGCGATGGAGTTCCTCCTGGATCGCATCAGAAAGACCAAAAACAACTCTAAATTCCTGGAGTCGATGAAAGACTAAAGTTCCCTCTTCGGTTTTCGTTTCAAGTCAGGATACGCCTGACTGCATCCTTCCCCACTGACTCAGGACCGTCGCAGCGAAACTGGCGGGACCGTGCAACTCGCCGGTTACCTGCCCTGTGCCTTCTTCGCCCGATCAAGCGCCCGGAGTTCGATCAGAGTATAGGGTTTCCTGGAAGGATTACACCATCCTTGACCCTTGGCAGGCACAACTCGACGTCGCGCCTCGAGGCGGTGGAGAAACGGATACTCCGTCCTCATTTTGCTTTTTAATCCTATTGACAAATCTGGAAATCTTGGTAACTTAAAGGTTGGAAGAGGCTGAATCAGCCATTCCCTGCTAAGACAGCTCTAAGACCAGCGCTAAGGGTTAACCTAACCTATCTGGAGGAGGTAAGCTTTATGGCTTCCAAATGGTTAAGAGTCTTTGCCTTTCTGCTCCTGCTGTTGCCGCTTCTGGCCACTCAATCAACCTGGGGAGAAGTAGTGAACAAGGAACGCGATTGGCAGACAATTCAGAAACGGCTGTGCGAATGCAAGGCGGATGAGCCAGCCGCCGGACCGGTGGTCAAGGATGGGCCTAAGGGCGGAGGGGATCTGATATGGTGGTTCCAGGGCATTGAGAACGTGGAATGCGTGTCCCAATTCGTGGACGTGGATGGCGATGATCTCCCCGACGTGCTGCTGGAAACCTATGACTCTGGAGCCCCCCAAGAGGATCATTTCTATTGCATCAAGGGAAATAGTCCCGGCTACGGTACCGTTTTATGGTCATGCCGTCCGCCCGGAGGGCCAAGCAACAGCGGCGGCTACGGCGATCAGTGTGTTTCTTACACCGAGGATTTGAACGGGGACGGGCATCCGGACGCTCTGCTGGGCACGGCCTGGGGAGGCAGAACCGCCTACGCCATCGATGGGCAAGACGGGAGCATGATCTGGTCTTATGATACCTACGCTCAACCTCCCTACCTGTCTGGCTGGATCTACAGCATCTGCCCGATACAGGATCTGAACGAGGATGGGGTGGACGACGTCCTTTTCGGGGCGGGCTCGGACGCCAATGCCGCCTTCTGCGTGGATGGTACCGATGGCAGCGTGATCTGGAAGTTCCAGGCCAACGATGCTGTCTTTGCAGTGGCGGAACTCAGGGACATCAACGGAGACGGAAAGAATGAGGCGTTGATAGGCACCGGAGACCCGGACGAGGACCGGCTGGTCTGCGTATCAGGCGCCAGCTCGGGGACCGCCACCTTGAGATGGCAGATACACCTGGGAGAATCGATTCATGACGTGGCAGCCATCGAGGATGTCAACGGTGATGGCATACAAGATGTGCTGGCCGGAGTCTGGGACGGAAATGTCTACTGCCGAAGCGGCTTCGGTGGAGCACACATCTGGAGCTATCTGGTCGGAACGTACGACTACATAATGAGGGTTGTACCTATCGACGATGTTGACGAAGATGGAATTCAGGATGTGCTGGTGGGATCATGGAAGAATGCCATTATATGCCTTTCCGGAGTTGATGGCTCTCTTATCTGCAACTATACCGTGGGCACGCTCAACGGAGGGGATGTATGGACTGTAGACGCTATCGGCGACGTAAACGGAGATGGGTACCCGGAGGCTTTGGGGGGATCATTTGACTATAACGTGTACTGCGTCGATCTGAGGCAATGTGATACGCTCTGGACCTTCTATACGGGGAACCGTCTTTACACGGTTAGAGGACTTCCGGATGTGACCGGCGACTGCGTGCCGGATGCCCTGGCTGGAACCCAGAAGCTCTATGGGCAGCCGGGAGGAAAGGCCTACTGCATTTCCGGCGGCCTGCCCTTCTGGCAGCGGGGCGACGCGAACAACGACGGAATAGTCGATCTGGGGGACGCGGTTTACCTGTTGAACTACTTGTTTAAGAGTCAGGCTGCGCCGCCCATCACGTGTGCTGGAGACGTCAACGACGATGGCGTCACAGATGTCGCTGACGTTATTTACCTACTCAATTATCTATACAAGGGCGGCGATCCGCCTCCTCCGCCCACAGGCTAATCGTCATGGGGATTGAACAGCTGTTCTAGGCGGTGCCCCGCTTTCGATAGTCGAGAAATCCACATGTCGTGCCCGTCCGGCCACGAGACCTGACGGGCACGCGATCATGGTGACTAATGGCGGTCTTCAACACAGGAGTCAGGACTTATGGATATTAGAGTCAAAGACAGATTTACCCAGCTGTGGAGAAAGTACTTCAATGGAGCGGAACTTCCCATCACCTTCTATTACGCCGACGATGCTGGAGACGCCCAGAAGGTGGAGCCACCTTCCACAGGACACCGATGCGTCATCTGTGATCTGGCCAGGGCGCGAAAGGGCGAATCCCTGTGTTTCGGTCCTGATTCGCCCGGCTGCGGAGGTGGAAAGAGATACTTCGGCTTCACCCAGGAGCTTGCACCCAACTTCGAGTATTTCCTCTCCTGCGGCATCCCGGGAAAGCTGGAAGGCGAACATTACAAGAAGTCACCGGAGCTGGTCAGAGAGGCGCTGAAGAGCATGCCTCAATTCGCCGCTCCCGCGCGCTTCATTATCTTCAAGAGATGGGACATGCTCCAAAAAACGGACGAACCCGAGGTGGTCGTCTTCTTTGCTGCGCCCGACGTCCTCTCCGGTCTTTTCACATTGACCAATTACGATGAGTCGGAACCCGGCGGAGTATTCGCGCCTTTTGGGGCGGGGTGCAGCACCATCGTCCAGTATCCCTGTTTGGAGAAGGACTCCGCTCGTCCCAGAGCTGTCCTGGGGATGTTCGACGTCTCGGCGCGACCTTGTGTCCCCGAGCATGCGCTCAGTTTTGCGGTACCGATGGGCAAGTTCGTCAGGATGATCGACAACATGGAGGAAAGCTTTTTGATCACCGGCTCGTGGACCAAGGTGAGCCAGAGAATAAGTCGCTTGGGGAAATAGGTATAGGCCTCGCACTCTGATGAAACCCAAGCCAATGCCCGATCGTAGATCGTATTAGTGGTGTTCGACAGGCAACCCCCTGGCTTGGAGGTAACATGCACAAACTGGTGAAGTTTTGTTTGATCTGCGGCGTATCGCTCGTATGCATTCATGCTCCCGCTTTTGCCGTTGACCTCTCCCGAGCCATAATACTGGATATCCCGGACTCGAAAATCGAAAAACAATTCGGAAAGCAGCCCCTGTCACAGCTTAGCTCTGAAGAACTTGCCCAGATGGCCTCATACCGTTTCACGGGAGATACGGTGAAGGTCTTGGCCATCCTGGTGGAATGGGCGGATCGGCTTGGCACACACCCCAAAGAGGCCTTTGACAGCTTGCTTTTTTCGAGAAACTATTGGCCTGGCGGCTCCGTTGCCGACTACTACCACGAAGTCTCATATGGTCAGGTGACCGTGGTGGGAGAGGTATTCGACTGGATTGAAGCAGGATTCTACAATCCCAACTTCTGGTTTGAGCCCATTTTCGAGGCCCTGGATCCATACATAGACTACTCACAGTTTGACGGTGACAACAACGGCGACGTTGACGTTGCCGTCTTCGTTCGTTCCGGTAATGGTGAGGAGGATTCGCAGAATCCCCTTGATATCTGGTCGTATGCCATTGTCTATCCCCCCGGTGAGGGCCCGGGCCCGTTTGACGGCGTGCGTATTCCCCGGTGGAATACTTCACCTGAGACCAGACCGCTGCGAAACCCGGACAATCCCACTCAGTTCTCAGGGGTCGACACTCTCAACAGGATACGCGTTTTCGCCCACGAGATGGCTCACGGCCTGGGGCTACCCGACTTGTACGATTACGACGACAAGCTGGAAACCTCGACATACTACACGCCCGATGATTACAACGACCATCCCTATGTGGACTGGTGCGTAATGGGATATTACGGATATGGTCTGCTTTCGCTCGGCACCGACATACCGAATCACATGTGCGGATGGAGCAAGAAGGAAATGGGATGGATCGAGCCGATAGCGCTGGCCGAGGGCGACCATAACGACCTGGTGATATACAATCTGGAGACCACCCCTGACAGCTCGCTCTACCTGCTTCCCCTGGATATGGCCGAGGGGGAGTATTTTCTTCTGGAATACCGCAACCGTGCTTCCACCGCTCAGTTTGACAAGATGGATTCCGATTTCAGCTGTTACTTCTGGCCGGATTTGACCTATGGCTGTGATCCGCTGGACAGGGGCTTATTGATCACGCACGTCCACGACTCCCTGGGGGCCCCTTACTTCAGGATAAACAGCGGCACGCCGGATTATCCGCACTACACCGTTGCGGTCGAAGATGCGGGTTACAATCCGTCGCAGGATGCCTGGAGCAACCCCGAGGGCTTCGTTACAGACAGCGCTCAGTGGTGGTATCCCTACGAAACCAGAAGAGCGGCGGTGTTCTCCGACGACGTCATCGGACAGGATATTTTCGGGCCCACCACCTACCCTAACAGCGACGGTTATTCTGGCTTCTCTGGAACGCTGGTCAGGGTTGATTCCATCGTCGATGACAAGCTTTACGCCTATGTCTATGTTCCGCCGGCATTCTTGCTCGGCGATGCCAACGGAGACGGGCTGATAGACCTCGGGGACGTGGTCTATCTGTTAAACTACCTGTTCAAGGGGGAGGATCCTCCTGATCCTTTACAGGCGGGCGACGCAAACTGCGACGGCACGGTGGAGCTCGGGGATGCGATCTACCTGCTCAACTATCTCTTCAAAGGCGGAGACCCACCTTCCTGTTAGCATGCAGTAATCCTTGGTAGGAAACAAACTCGGCCGAATCTGTGGCTTGACAGGTTCGGCCGTTTTTTCTCTCCCCTTAATATTCAACTTCGTTCAGTGCGGATGGAGCCGCGCCACTCTTGTTTTTTGTTCTTGACATCTGAGAGAATTTGACTATTATTGTGGGAGTAACTCCAATCTGTCGAGGCCATTCAAGATCGGACTTCAGAGAAATCTGGCAGATGGTGTGAAAGCTTCGAACTTTCCAGTTCAGACTTAAACCCGTATGCTTTAGACTTTGAACCTCTTGAATGATATTATGAACTCATTCTTGACACCAGACTCTTAACTTCTTTCCCAGAGGCGCATAATGCACAAGAAAATGTTAACGCTTCTGTTGGTCGCGTTCTGGGCAATGCCCGCCTTTGCCCAGCCTCCCCACGTTGTTTCCACCTCGCCGGCGCAGAACGAGCTCAACGTGCCGCTCTCCACCAACATATCGGTGACCTTCGATGTGGACATGGATGAGACAACCATTAACGACTCCACCTTTGTGGTGAATGCCAGGTCTACCGGCATGCATTCAGGCACGATAACCTACGACGGGCCGAGCAGAACGGCTGCGTTTGACCCCCTGGAGGACTTCGACGAGGGAGAAGTGATTATCGTGGTGCTTACCACCGGTATAGAATCCTCCAGTGGCACTCCACTGCAGGGCGCTCATGTGTGGTCTTTCACTGCACTGGTCGACGATGGTTCAGGCACCTTTGCCCCCCATTCCGTCTATGCCACAAGTAACGGTTCTCACTCGGTCTTTGCTGCTGATCTGGATGGGGATGGGCACATGGACCTGGCGGTGGCGAATGCAGGTTCCAACAGTGTCTCGGTGCTGCTGAACAACGGGGATGGGACCTTTGCGCACTATTCCGTCTATGCGGTGGGTGCCGCTCCTTTCTCAGTCTTTTCTGCTGATCTGGATGGGGATGGTGACCTGGACCTGGCGGTCACAAACTGGGCTTCCTACAATGTCTCGGTTCTGCTGAACAACGGAGATGGCACCTTTGGCACCCATTCGGTCTATGCGGTGGGTAACTTTCCTCAGTCAGTCTTTGCTGCTGATCTGGATGGGGATGGGGACCTGGACCTGGCGGCTGCAAATTACATGTACGCCAATGTCTCGGTTCTGCTGAACAACGGGGATGGCACCTTTGCCACCCATTCGGTCTATGTCGTTGGTAACGGTCCTTACTCGGTCTTTTCTGCCGATCTGGACGGGGATGGGGACATGGACTTAGCGACTGCAAACCGCGGTTCCGACAGTGTCTCGGTTCTTCTGAACAACGGGGATGGCACCTTTGCCCCACAATCGGTCTATCCGGTGGGTG
>CAYFQZ010000239.1:0-2477 GCA_964345305.1 uncultured Ignavibacteria bacterium
ACCATCCGGACCATCTGGGCTCCTCCCAGCTCATGACCGACCGCGACGGCGACGTCGTCCAGCACTACGGCTATTCCCCCTTCGGCCGGGAGAACTACCGCAACAACACCTACGCCTTCCGCGTCTCCAACCGCTACACCGGCCAGCAACTCGACGAAGACACCGGCCTGTACTACTACGGCGCCCGCTACCACGACCCCGAACTCGCCCGCTTCATCCAGGCCGACTCGACCATCCCCGACCCCGAATTCTCCCAAGCCTACAACCGCTACGCCTACGTCTACAACAACCCTTTGAAGTTCAGCGACCCTCTGGGCCAGTTCCCAATGATCCCCGCTTTGGCGATTCTGGCTGACTTCTTCACCGAGACCCTTGTGGGCCAGATCGTGTTTGGAACCATGCTTGGCGCAACTGTCAGTTGTATCGCGGGGGCGAATCCGACAGAGGCATTCTTGAGCAGCTTGTTTGCTTCTGTCGGTGGTACACTGGGTGGGGTAGCTGGCGCGACCGCTGGCGGAGCTCTTGGGGCAGCGGTGACGGGCGGAGATCCCCTGAAGGGGGGGATATGCGCAGGCATCGCCGCAGGCGTTCAGGTGGCCCTGGGCCTGAACCCCATGCCGTCCGCTGCTGAACTGACATGGGGGAAATTCGTCGAGCAACTCGCACTCTCCACATTCGCCGGCGCCTTCGCCGGTGGTGTTACCGCAGAAATGTCGGGTGCGGACTTCGGGCAGGGCGCGATTTACGGGGCGGCAGGTGGCGCTGCCGGGTATACCCTTACTGCTATTATGATCAAGTACGCCGACCATCCCATTAATATAAAGCCGCACACAATTGTTGCAGATGCAGGCCCTTATCATGATCTGATCGATGCCGAAGCGGATGACTTTACCGTCGCCGAAACGATGGCCAATTTTGGGATCGCGTTCCTTGAGGGAATGGGCAGAGGCGCTCAGGGCGTGGCAAACGTTTTCACAGGTGGCTTGATCTGGGAGAAACATGGAGTTTTCTATGAACATTTCAATCGGCAGTGGGAAGCGGCCGGCCTTGATTCCAATCGAGGCGATATCAACTTCAGGAGTGGACAGAGGGCTGGCAGAATCGGGGAGGCGTGTCTGCTGGCTGCTGGCATCCTGAGACTATTCAGGGTTCGCGGTCCCGAATATAGTCAGTGGAAACACCGCGGTGAGTGGAATGAGGGGTACCACTTCCATGCGGGACGACACCCAAGCCTTCAGAAACACCATCTGCCACAAGAATTTGGGGATTGGTGGAAGAACTATAGAAACCTAAAGTGAGTACCTGAGAGCCCTTGCAGCAGAGTCCTTCGTTTGTATAATGACGTTCACGTCAGTCAGAGGACTTCTGGTTTAGGGGTGTTTCTGAGAACTACTGGCTGGTTGGCCCAGGGAGAAATGTCAGATGCAAACACAGGCTTTGATGTATCACGTTGGACCAGAGTGGGACGAGAATCATATCGACCGTTTTGTGCAGATGTCCGTTTACGCCGAGGAGGTCGTAGACTCATTCCTCGGCTTGTTCCTCCGCCCTGACACGTTTGGGAGAATAGTAATCGTCAGGACACCCTTCTTAAGGAACCGCAAGGAATACCGCATAGCGCGTGGTGATAACTGTCGCGTTCTCCTTTCTCGCGACGAGGCCGAGAGACTGAAGAAGCAGATAAGGGCGTCATGCATCTCGCACGGCCATTTGTCAATCCTGTTTGTTCCTGCAGATTCGGACTCGTTCTTGACCGAGCTTCTGGGAACAGGGTATTACATCACTCCTGAAGAGGTCTCGGTAGGTGCGGGTCCCACGCACGGCGCGTGTGAGGTGTCTCTTTGTGAAAGCGTGGATATTCTGGCTCTAGATATCTTTGGCAAGAGCAAGTCGGTCTTCACGTTCTCTCACGATGCACAGTTCTTATTTGTAATCTCGCTGCAAAGGAGGGCTTAGAATCAACCGGCGGTCCCCAGGAAGGGCGAGGGTCAGGCCCCGAATTAAGATTCCGCTGAAGAACCCCCGAAAATCGTCAAGACACCCACGTTTTCGGGGCCAACAATGAGGGTAAAAAGGCCCGAAATAGGACTTTTTCAGCGGAATCGAATTAAGCGTTAGCGGGCGGGAGAACGGGGATTGCATCTTTGGTCCTGCGGTCGATCGTGGGCGAATGATTGTTATTTGAGGGAGGACAGGCCAGAGAGGCAGGCAAGGTGGAATCGCAAGGGTGTGTCCCGGTGGGTGATGGGAGGATATCGGCTGCGACTGCGAAAGAAATTCGCTGAGGTTCGGATTTTTGCATCAACATTGAGGAGGCGAAAAACGCCTTCATAATTGAGCTGGCCCAGAGAGGGCAGCCGCATGGACCGGTGGAGGCGAGCATAGCAACAGAATCGGATGATGAGGGGATGATGCCATGTCTGGCGAGCAACGGAGGATGGGGGACGCCCAGGGACCCGGGCCTACCGCGCAGCAGA
>CAYFQZ010000240.1:0-1904 GCA_964345305.1 uncultured Ignavibacteria bacterium
TTTTCCACCGACCTGTAAGTCCCCTTGACTACCAGTATCCACACGAAGACGGCACCCAGGGGCACGGAGACATACTTGGGCACGCCGAATATCTGCAGGCTGGCCGCTATTCCGGCGAATTCGGCTACGGTGTTGCCGAAGTTGGTGAAAATCAAAGCCACCAGCAGGTAGAAAGTTATCTTCACCCCGAAGTTCTCTCTTATCAGATCGGACAGCCCCTTGCCCGTGACCACGCCCATTCGGGCGCTCATCTCCTGGATGATGATCAGTGCGAGGGTGATGGGAATGAGGGACCATATTAGAGAATAGCCGAAGTGAGCGCCGGCAATGGAGTAAGTGGCGATTCCGCCAGCGTCGTTATCCACGTTGGAGGTGATCACCCCGGGACCGATCACCGCAAGAAAGATCAGCGCCCCCCTCCATCTGGATTTGCCGAATATACGTTTGATTGTCCGGACCAAAAAACACTCTCCTGGGCGAAGCAGCGTCGGCTCGACAGTTGATGCTCTAGGCTGCTAATCGGAAACCAGAGACACTGTGGAGTGCATTTATTCGCCGAACTCGGGGAAGATGGCCTCCACCCCGTCTCTGAAGGTTATTATGCCCTCCAACCGGTCCTGATCATCGACCACCGGAATGGTCAGGAGCTTGTACTGCTTGAACGCCTCTGCGACCTCATCCAAGGAATCGTTGACCTTCAGTTTGACGATTTCCCTTTTCATCAAGGCGTCAACCTTAACATCCGGGGGATTCAGAAGCAAGCTCCTGAGGGTTATTACCCCGAGCAGCTTTTCTTCCGGATCGGTGACATAGATGTAGGAGATGTTGTCCAGCGGATCTTCGGACTTCCTGAAGGTCTCCATTACCTGTCCTATGTCATCGGTCTGCAGACAGGAGATGTAATCTGTGGTCATCAATCCCCCGGAGGTCTCCTCTTCAAATTGCAGCAGCTCTTCCACCTCTTTCCTTTTGTCCTTTTCCATCCCGTCGATCAGCTCTCGCTTCTTATCGTCTGGCAGATCCTGCAGCAGGTCGACCGCCTCGTCCGGCTCCATCTCCTCGATGATATCTGCCGCACGCTCTTCGGGAAGGGCTTCGATCAAGGAGACTCTGGTTTCATCGTCAACCTCCTCCAGTGCATCCGCCTGGGTCTCCACGTCCAGCGCTCTGAACACGTAAGACCGCTCGTGACGATCAAGTTCCTCCAGGATGTCGGCCAGGTCGGAGGGATGAATCTCGGAGAGCTTCCTCTGGGTCACATCCAGCTTCAGAGCCTTCTTTCGGGGATCGTGCGACAGCGGCTGGATGTATTTCCACGAGAGAAGCTTATCTGGAATCTTGTAGGCAAAGAGCCAGCTGGTCGCAGCGTCCACGAACCCAGTCCAGCGCAGGCGCCGCAGTATTCCCCTTACTCCAAAGTCCACGTGCACCACCCTCAACTGACCCTCGGCGAAAAGCAGGTGCAGGTCGTTCACCCTCTCCACCCTGGCACCGTGGGTATCCACCACCTGTTTGTCAAGTATCTCTCCCCTGAGGAGGATCTCCCCCTCTTTGACCTGCAGGTCGAGGGTTTGGCTCTCTGCACCGGGCTTCAACCTCAGCGCGTCCCTGCTAAGAGTCTCGACCTCCTGCCAGGGAAAAGAGACAAGCGCCTTGCCCGCCCTCTTCCGCACGCGAACCGAGATCACCGGAGGGAAGAGCACTCCCAGCTTAGCCCTCAGATCCACTATCTTGCCCACAATGCTCCCTTCAGAATGGAGCACCGGGCGATTCAGAATCTCAGACAGAAAGACAAACGTCTTGGGTGTCTCTTTTCGATTCTCGTTTGCCATGAGCGACGAAAGCCCTTGTCATGGGAATGACACGTGTACTGCTCGCCGGAGAGTGCTGCTTGAGATTCAGTA
>CAYFQZ010000241.1:0-9358 GCA_964345305.1 uncultured Ignavibacteria bacterium
ACAATATCTCGGTTCTATTGAACTATGGGCATGGCACCTTCACCCATTCGTTCTATGCAGTGGGTAATTACCCTGCATCAGTCTTTGCTGCCGATCTGGATGGTGACAGTGACCTTGACCTGGCAACTGCAAATGAGTGTCCCTCCAACAATGTCTCGGTTCTAATGAACAATGGAGACGGGACCTTCGTTCTCAATTCGCTCTATTCGGTCTGGGGAATCCCCACCTCAGTATTTGCTGCTGATCTGGATGGAGATGCTGACCTCGATCTGGTAACTGCAAACAGCGCTGATATCTATGACGCCTTTGTCTACGTTGTACTCAATAACGGAGATGGCACCTTTACTCCCTGGTCACAGCATCCAGTCGCTACCAACCCTAGATCAATCTTTGCTGCTGATCTGGATGGAGATGGTGACGTCGACCTTACAACTACAAGTTGGGGCTTGGGCCCAGACAGTGTCTCTGTTCTGCTGAATAATGGAGATGTCACCTTTCCCCCGTGCTCAACCTACTGCGTTGGTACAGGTGCTTCCTCGGTCTTCGCTGCTGATCTTGACGGGGATGGCGATCTTGATCTCACAAGCGCGAACAATTCATCGGACGATATCTCTGTCCTGTTGAACAACGGTGATGGCACCTTCGCCCCTGATTCGGCCTATCCAGCCGGTGATGGCCCGGCATCCGTCTTCGCAGCTGATCTTGATGATGACGGTGCCCTTGACCTGGCAACTGCAAATGAGAATTCCAACAATGTGTCAGTTCTTCTTAACCTCTCAAAGCCCCGAGTTGCGACCACGTCACCCGCAGAGAATCAACTTGGCTTGCCGGTTTCTACCGACATCTCGGTAACTTTCAGTGCTGACATGAACCCAACCACCATCAACAACTCCACCTTTGTGGTGAATGCGCTGTCTACGGGCCTTCATGAAGGCACGATCACTTACGACGGTGAGACCAAGACTGCAACCTTGAACCCCTTCGAGGATTTTGAAGACGGAGAAGTGGTGACCGTGGTACTCACCACCGATATGCAGTCATCTCAGGGCGTTCCTTTGCACGACAGCCATGTCTGGTCTTTCACTATAGGAGTCGACGAGGGTTTAGGCTGCTTCGCGCCGCATTCGGTGTGCGGAGTCGGCGATAAGCCTTTATCAGCCTTTGCCGCTGATCTCGATGGTGACGCGGATATTGACCTAACAACGGCAAATCATAACTCCGACGATGTCTCCGTTCTCTTGAACCATGGGGACGGCACCTTCGCTCTTCATTCGGTCTATCCGGTCGGTGACGGGCCTGCGTCAGTCTTCGCTGCTGATCTGAATGGTGACGGCCACCTCGACCTGATAACCTCTGATGCTCAGTCCGACAGTATCTCCGTTCTCTTGAACAACGGAGATGGCACTTTCGCGCCCCATTCGGATTATCCGGTCGGTGACGGCCCCGAGTGGGTATTCGCCGGCGATCTTGATGGTGATGCTGATCTTGATCTGGCAACTGCGAATCGAGGTTCTGACGACGTCTCGATTTTGTTGAACAATGGAGACGGTACCTTCATACCCGATTCTGTCTATCCAGTCGGTGACGAGCCCGGGTCAATCTTTGCCGCCGATCTTGACGGAGACAATGATCTTGACCTGGTAAGTCCCAACAACGTGTCGGACAATATCTCGGTTCTTTTGAACAACGGTGACGGCACCTTCGCTCCTCATTTGGTGTATCCCGCTGGTATTGATCCTGCATCAGTCTTTGCTGCTGATCTGGATGCTGACGGTGATCTTGACCTGGCGATTGCTAACTGGTCTGATACCGTTTCGGTTCTTCTGAACAACGGTGACGGCACCTTAGCCCCCCATTCGGGCTATCCAGTCGGCGATTATCCCAACTCAGTCTTTGCTGCTGATCTTGATGGTGATGGTGACCTGGACCTGGCAACTGCAAATTATTATTCCGACGATGTCTCTGTTCTCCTGAACAACGGGGATGGTAGCTTCGCCCCGTACATGGACTTTGCAGCCGGTGATGGCCCCTCGTCAGTCTTCGCTGCTGACTTGGATGGTGATGGTGCTCTCGACCTGGCAACGGCAAATGGTCTTTCCGACGATGTCTCGTTGCTTTTGAACCGATGCTCTCCACCAGCCTGTGGCGACGTGAATGCCGATGAGGGGATCGATTTGGGTGATGTGGTCTATTTGCTCAACTATCTGTTCAAAGGTGGAACACCACCCTGTCCGATGGAAGTTGGAGACGTAAACTCCGATAGTGACGTCGACATTGGGGACGTGGTCTATCTGATCAATTATCTGTTCAAAGGTGGACCAGCGCCGTGCGAAAGCTGGGACGGTAGGGCAGGCGCGCTCACGTGCAGTAAATCAGAACTATACGGAACCAGAGCGCCGGCTCAGCTCGCGTTTTCCTCCCCTGCGGTTTCAAAGGATGGTGTCTTCGATGTCCAGGTGGTGTGCAAGAGTGAGGTGGACGTGGCGGCCGTTCAATTGGAAATCACATATGATCCTGAACACATTGTTATATCGGAGCCTAATCTAACTTCGAGGACTGACGGCTTGACCAGTTATTCCTCCTCCGAAGATGGCATCCAGAAGATCGGAATTCTGGACTTAAGTGGCGAACACCGCATCTCGGCGGGAACTGGCGCTTTAGTGACCCTGAACGCGAGGGCGTCAGATTTGAGCAGCCTGGAGATTACAAAGGCCATTCTTGTGGACCCGGACGCCAGAAAGATACCGGTTCAGATAGTAGCTGAGGTGACACGATCGGACGAAGACGCGGCAGCAGCGAAACCCGCCATTCCTCAAGAGTTCTCTCTGTCGCAAAACCATCCCAATCCCTTCAACCCGCAGACCAGCATAAGATACGCTCTGCCGCAGGATGCTCACGTAAGGCTCACCATTTACAACGTTCTGGGGCAGAAGGTAGCCAGGCTGGTTGATGAACATCAGCAGGCGGGGTACAAGACCCTGTTGTGGGATGGAAAGGACGAGAACGGAAATCTACTCGCCAGCGGAGTCTATTTCTACAGGCTGGACGCAGATAAGTTCACCGAGGTAAAGAAGATGTTGCTGGTAAAGTAGCCCGGGTCTGGCGAATAGGAGTCTGAAAAGAGAAAAAAGAAGAAGATTCCAGAATCAGTTTGTAGCCTGGGTCCAAAGCCCTCCCCGGCAAGTTTGATGGAACCATCAAAATTGGGGAGGGCTTCCTTTTCGCCCATCAGTTCTTACCAGAGACAGAACGCCTCGGACGCCGAGTCGCGGGCTGAAGCAGTAAGCCGGAGTGACATCAGCAACGGGACGGAATGGGCACCGGCTGTTTAGGCAAAAAAGACTTGACAGAAGAGTTCCTTCGATTATATTACATGCCGGTATAGGCATATAGGCATACAGGAGGTAGCGTGGACGGCTTCGTGGAAGTCTTTAAGGCTTTAGGAGACAGGACGCGATTGAGGATCATGCGATTGTTGTCGATCACTGATCGTCAGGTCTGTGTGTGCGAGATAATGGATGCTCTTCAGTGCCCTCAGTATCGGGTATCGAAGCACTTGAACATCCTGAAAAACGCAAGACTGGTGGACGGAGAAAGGAAGGGCACCTGGGTTTACTATTTCCCTCTGAAGAAGCATTCATCCTTCAATCGCCACCTTGTCAAGCTGTTGAGGGAGCAGCTTTCCGATGCGGAGTTCCTTGAAGACGCTAAGAAATTGAAGCGAAGACTGCAACTTAGAGATGGCGAAACGTGCGTGGTCGGCTTTGCCAACAGACCGAGTTCCAAATGTGCGAGTGTGGCTGAGCGTTGAACCTCACTTGATTGCTCGCTTGAAAGGGCAACAGGTGCTGAGAGCGCAGAGGAAAACGACCGATCCCAAGAAAGGGGTGAAACTCGCCAGGAAAATGAGCGTAATTGCTTGGCGCTCTGGTTTTCTGGCCTTGGTTGCGGTCATTGCCGTTTCGGTGACTTGTGGTCCGCCCAGCGGCAAGGCAGGACCACCGAAGATCTCGTTTTCCGATACTTTCTGGGACTTTGGACGAACGCCGCAGGGCAGCCAGGTGTCTCACATCTTCTGGATCAGAAACACAGGCGGTGATACACTAAGAATCCTGAGGGTGAAACCCGGCTGAGGATGCACCAAGACTCCGCTCGACAAGACGGAGCTGGCTGCCGGTGACAGCGCAAGACTGGAGATAATCTTCAATTCAGGAAAAACCAGGAATCGCATAAGGAAAACGACTCAAGTCTTTTCCAACGATCCCGCCGATTCAGTGATTCGCGTAGTGATCGCCGCGGACGTGAAACCCGAACCCTACAGCGACTTTTCTGTCGAGGTTTCGCCTGCTGTCGCGGAGTTGAGCCAAGCGATCCGAGGAGCGAATTCGGAATTGGAGATGTCGATCAAGAACAAAACTTCCCAGGGCTTGGGGATTGGGATAGTGGATCTGCCTTCTGATTTCATTGAGGCGAAGCTGTCAGGCAACGTCCTTGGACCTTCCGAGGAGGTGAAACTGAAACTTAGCCTTCAAGGGCAGCCGAAAGAAATTGGTCTGATGAAATCGATCACACTGGAGTTGGCGGACCAAGATAGCAGTCGGTTTACCGTTCCCATCAGGAAGTAAGAAGCTAACGGGCACACCATGGCTTTCAACGGAAGGAGTAAGAAATGCAGCCTGGAACCAAATGTGAATTGACTCGTGGGCTTGCCTGGGGTTTGGGGGTGGCGATGACGATCTTAACCCTCAGCTGTGGAAACCAGGTGGACGATAAATTGAAGGTACAAGAAAGCACCTCGCAGGAGCCACAGCGGCAGTCGTCTATGCCGGTCCAGGCTCAGATCGAGCCGTCAGAGGCCTCCCAAAGAATGTCTCAAGCGTTATCAAATGGAAAGTATGTTTATCTTTTTTTCTATGAGCCGGGCAACCCTGATTGTCAGACCATGGAAAAGAACTTGGATTCGTTCGCCGGAAAGACAAAGAAAGACGTCTACATCATCAAAGTTGACCGCAAAGACCCGAGGAACACTGACATGGTTACCAGGTTAAGGACCCAAACCGCCCCCATCCCGTTGACTCTACTTTTTCAACCTGGCGGCGCCATCGTTTCGGCCTTCACCAAGGTGGTTCCTGAAGAGGCGCTCTCACAGGCTTTCCCTTCACCCAAGAAGGCACAGACGGTCGACTACATCCAGCAGGGCAAGGCGGTAATTCTGTCTTTCACAACAAAGAAGATGTCCTTGAGAGGTCAAGTTCAGTCCTACTGCTCTCAGGCCAAAGACCGCCTTGAAGGAAAAGCGGAGTATGTGGAAGTTGATCTGACGGATCCGGAGGAGGCGGGATTCATAAAGGAACTGAAAATCGATCCCAACCTGGCCGAACCGGTCACTTTCGTGATAAACCCCCAGGGTCAGCTCACCGGCAAATATGGGACGGATGTGCAGGTGGCCAAACTGGTTGAGGCGGCCACAAGAGTGGTGAAGAGTGGATGCTGCCCTCCGAGCAGCGGGAAATCGTGCCCACCTGCAAAGCCAGAAAAGAAATGAGCAAACTCTAGTGCAGAGGGAAAAATGAATTTGAGAAGAATCATACTGAAGGAACTTTTGGAGAGAAGAAAGCAGTTTCTCACCAGCTTCATAGCCATCCTCTTGGGGATCATCGTAATAGTCGCGGTCAAATCGGTTTCGAATTCCTCGGAGAAAGCGGTAGCGATTCAACTCGACAACCTGGGAGCAAACATACTGGTCTTGCCTCAAACCACGACCGTCGATAACTACTATGCGGCAGACATTAACGCAGCTGAGATGCCGGAAGACTATGTCGACCGAATAACCAGTTCCACCATACAGGGCGTGGATAACATGTCACCGAAGCTTTCTAACCGGATAAAACTGCAAGATTATTCTTTCGTTCTAACCGGGATATTGCCAAGAAACGAACTGGCTTCCAAGCCGATATGGCAAACCGCTGGATTTGCAGACCCGGGTCTGCAGGCAGCCTGTGACCCCAATAACATTATGAACAGGAATCTCGGCTGCGAAGATCCTAAACTCCAGCGACAAGTCATAGATTCGCTGGGCCAGTATGACTGTTTGGTGGGGAGCGATGCCGCTTTAAAGTTGAATTTGACAGAGGGTTCTGCCGTAAAAATCAAAGGAACCGAACTTAACGTCGCAACCGTGCTTCCCCAGACTGGAACCGTGGACGACGGTCGAATCTTCGTGCACCTCCATACGGCTCAAAAAATGTTGGGAAAACCAGGAGTGGTTAACGCCATAGAAATCATGGGCTGCTGTGCCGCCATCTCTGAGGGGCTTTTGGGAAATCTGCGAAACATTTTGCCTGACACCAAGATAACAACCATCAATCACATCGTGCAGACTCAGGTGGAGACAAACAAGACCATGGGGAAATTCTCCGTGATTTTCTTGATCATCATAATTCTGGTGGGAGGAATTTCCATAGGTAATTACATCTGGTCCAATGTGGAGGAGAGGAAAAAAGAGATCGGATCCCTATTGGCCATAGGCGCATCTCCTAAGGACATCTATTATGTCTTTATTGGCAAAGCGGTAATCCTGGGACTGATAGGCGGAGTCGTCGGTTACCTCTTGGGAAGTTTGGCCGGAATGATCCTGGGGCCTGAGATAGCCGGGGTGAAGGTTTTGCCCATTCCAGTTCTATTTGTCTGGGCAGTGGTTATTGCAGTCGGGATCAGCATAATCGCCTCCTTTCTGCCGGCCAGGAGAGCGGCCAAATTGGATCCGGCTCTAATCTTACAGGAGATATAAATGATCCGAATAGAGAACCTCTCAAAAAAATATAACAGCAAAGGAAACACGGTCCTTGCGCTCAGCGAAGTCTCTTCCTCTATCGCAAAGGGAGAATTCGTCTCGGTCGTAGGACCCTCCGGCTCGGGCAAGACGACATTGCTTTTGTGTATGGGTGGACTAATCCACCCATCCTCTGGAAGAGTTACCATAGAGGGGACCTCCATCTATGACTTGGATTTCAAAAAGAGAGCTGGATTTCGCCTAAGAAATTTGGGCTTCGTTTTTCAAACCTTCAACCTGATCCCTTACCTGACGGCCCTGGAGAATGTCGAGATTCCCCTATCTTTGGCCGGAAGTTCCGATGGCACGCAGTCAGAAAGAGCAGCAGACCTGCTGGAAAGGTTGGGACTGGCGGACAGGATTAATCACAAGCCTCGCGAGCTCAGCATCGGACAACAACAACGAGTGGCAATTGCCAGGGCTTTGGCCAATAAGCCAAAGATCATCTTAGCGGACGAGCCGACTGGGAATCTGGATCCTGACACGACCAAGGAGACCATCAGCTACTTGAAATTGCTGAACGAAACCGGCATCACCGTGGTTATGGTGACCCATAATCCGGCTGCCGCACAATATGCCCAGAGAACGGTTCGATTGGTGGATGGAAGGTTGCTTGAATAGCCGAGCGGGGACAGAGAATCGCCGGAGAGGCGAGCGGCCAACAGGAGAGATCCGCTGAAGGTTCTCGAGCAACAAACGCAATTCAGCCCGCCTCATGCCGAGTATCTCTTCCAGTCTCTCTGCAAACTGCACCACCATAAAAATATCCGACCAAAAAGCAAATAAAGGTTGAGGATTTTCGTATTTTGATGAAAAGATGCGCATAGATGCATAAAGTCACGCGGTGGCCAGAGGAAGTTATGGTCGACTCAAAGCTAATTGAACTGGAAAGCGCTTACCTTAAGACTGTAGCCCAGCCTACGCGGCTGAAGATACTCTACTTCCTTAAGGACGGAGAACAGTGTCAGTGCAAAATCATGCCCAGGATGAAGGAAGATCAATCCAACATCTCCAGGCACCTGACCCACATGCGCGATATGGGCATTCTCGAGTCTCGCAAGGAAGGAGTCTCGGTCTACTACAAGATCAAGGACAAGAGGATCTTTCGCCTGCTCTTTTTGGCCGACCAGATGATCAAGGCCGAGATCGAAGATAAGGCGAAACGGGTAAAGGTCCTTGCCTGACCGCGACTTCAGGTTCATTGGCGAAGAAATGCAACTGGACTTGGTTGTTTTTGGAAGCGAATATGGCATTCAGTGAAATTCTGACCAGCGGATGGGAGGCTCTACTTGAGTACCTATCGGCACACGTACTCACCTGTCTGGTCCCTGCCTTCTTCATAGCTGGCGCAATAGCAGTTTTCGTATCCCAGGCCTCGGTTTTGAAATACTTCGGGGCAAGTGCGAAGAAAGTGCTGGCCTACTCGGTCGCTTCAGTCTCCGGTGCAATCCTGGCTGTATGCTCCTGCACCATTCTTCCACTTTTTGCTGGCATACATAAGCGGGGAGCTGGTCTAGGCCCGGCAATTGCGTTTCTCTATTCCGGCCCTGCGATAAACATCCTGGCGGTAGTCTACTCGGCCCGCCTTCTGGGCTTTGACCTGGGCATGGCCAGAGCAGTGGGGGCTGTTGTCTTCTCCATCGTGATCGGCTTGATCATGGCCTTCATCTGGCGAAAGGAAGAGCTGGAGAAGGTCAATAATCCGGGCGAGTTGACGTTACCGCAAGAAGAAAAAGGCGCCCGACCTCAAGGCATAACTCTGGTCTATTTTACCATCCTGGTAGGAATCCTGGTCTTCGGAGCCGCCCAAAAATGGCTGATTACCGGAGTGCTTCTGGCGATTCTGGCGCTGGTGCTGTACCGATGGTTCGAAAAAGGCGAACTCAGATACTGGATGGCGCAAACCTGGGACCTGTTCAAGAAGATCTTCCCTGTCCTGATAGCGGGCGTTTTTGTTGCAGGTATCATCAAAGCCCTGCTTCCTCAATCGGTGGTGGAACAGTGGCTGGGAGGAAATGGTCTTGGGGCCACGTTCGTGGCGTCGATTTTCGGAACCTTGATGTACTTCTCCACTTTGACCGAGGTTCCGATCATCCGGGCCTTGATGGACCTGGGGATGGGAAAGGGCCCCGCATTGGCGCTGCTTCTGGCTGGTCCGGCTCTGAGCTTGCCGAACATGATCGTGATCGCCAGAATAATGGGAATCAAGAAGACGGGCGTGTATGTCTGCCTGGTGGTCATAATGGCAACGACAACCGGAATGATCTTCGGAAATCTAATCTTGTAGGAGGGAGGCCATGAAAATCGAAATCCTGGGAATGGGATGCGTCAGGTGTAACACCATGGAGCAGCAAGTCCGTGAGGCGCTGAAGGAGTTGAAAACGGAAGCGGAGGTGGCAAAGGTGGCCGATCTTGACAAGATATCCGCTTATGGCGTCTTGATGACACCGGGTCTGGTGATCAACGGAAAAGTATATTCGTCGGGCAAGCTTCCCTCGATGGCTATCCTGAAGGGATGGATTGAAG
>CAYFQZ010000242.1:0-2039 GCA_964345305.1 uncultured Ignavibacteria bacterium
GCCGGCGATCTGGATTGCGCCCACCGAGTTGGCGGTCTCGGCCAGGATCAGCGATTCCGCGTAGAACTGGCCTTGCAGAAAGACCGCCGCCGGCTTATTCCTCAGGAAGAGCCCGTCCAGGGCTGCGGCGTAGCCAAACTGATCGTCGGTGAGATAGTAGACCTGATCGTCTCTGTAGGCATCAGGCCTTCCCGCGTTCATGTACGCTTCCTTCACCGTCTCCCTGCAGGTCACCATCACCAGCGATCTGGAGACCGGCACCTCCAGCTTGGCATCATACTCTGCCACCAGCTTGGCCACTCTTCCCAGGATGGTGATTCCGGCGATGGTCTGCATGCTGTCCATGTCCATGATGCCGGGTATGTAGTAGATCAACCTTCCCATCTCGGTGGCTCGTCCCACCGCGTCATCCACCGCTTCCAAGCCGGCTATCTTTCGGATGAAAAGCTCTTTTCCGGTCTTGGCCCGGTTTATAAAGTAGAAGATGGCAAAGCCGATTATCATCACCAGGACAAACAGGGTCAGCCTGGAGAAGTCGAACCATTGCGTCCTGGAGAGGGCCGCGCTGGAAGGCAGCGATTCGGAGGTCCCCAAAACGGAGATCGCCCTGACCTTGTAAAAGTAACTGACCTTGTTCTTAACGTCGCTGTCCGAGAAGAAGGTTGCGCCAGGTGCGGTGCCGCCGATATGTTCATAAATCCCATCTCTGTCGGTAGACCGGAGAATTTCGTAGCCGATCACGTTGTTTGCGCCGGCGCCATCGTCAGCCGATCTGTCCCAGTTTATGTTGATGATGCCGCCCTTGTCGTTGGGGTTATCTTTGGCCTCAACGTTGGTCGGAGCGGCAGGCAGAGCCGGAACAGCCAAAGTGGTGTCGACATCAGCGCCGGGCACCTCCTCTGCCCTGGTCAAAATCGGTGTGGCCAGGAGAAGGATGGGGACAGTAAGAGTCAAGAACACCCGCGTCCAACTTAACCCGAATGGCTTTTTGTAGATTTTGTGCATGTTCGCACCGGCAAACAAAAAAACCTTCGAAGACTGCAAAGCCAGAAGGTTTTACGACGATCTTACCTCAGATGGTTAAACAAAAGCACTGCTTCTTCGGTACGAGATTGGTCGGCCAGCCCAAAATGACTCGCAAGGTCATGCTGTTCTCAAAGCCAAGATTCAAAAGTCTCTCATCAGCTTCGCTCACCCCTTAAGTTTTTACAATTTACCACACCGCCTGAATTAAGTCAAGGAAAAAATGCCGGGTACACCTAAAAATGCCCGGTACAGCCGGTACGCACCCTATCACTTGTTCATGAATGAGAATTTCGTCTCGACCGCCCCTTGAGCCGACCAAATGCCAGGAGAGAGCTGCATTCGCTGGGGCTCAAAAGCGTGCAGGGGACGGTCTTCTCTCCCGGTCGGAAGACGGCGACTATGGACAGCAGGGCTCCGGACCGTTCCTAAACAGGTAGTTGATCAGGTACACCACTTCAGCCGAATTTACCGCTCCACTGCAGTTTGCGTCAGCTGCTTCGAGAGGATTGGGAGGGTCCCCTCCGATGAAAAGATAGCTGACTAAGAATACCACGTCACTGATGTCAACAACTCCGTCTCCGTCTGCGTCGCCGCAGACAAAGTCAGAGCGGCGAACGCTGAAACACACCTCGAAGCTGTTGGGATCACCCATCCCGGGTCTGGGGGTTTTTTCGTATCCGTGACTGCACCAAGCGAGGTGGCTCGCAGGCGGCCAAAAGCAGGTATCAATGCAGACCTGCATGGTATCCTCCAGCTTGAAAGTCATGGTCGTCAGAAGAACCCTGCTTCCTTCTTCAAACCAGTGATCCTCCATGCTGCTTGCCACCACAGCAAGCCAGAAATGCGACTCGCCATCTAGATTAAGTATTCTGGTGTCCCACTCTTCACCTGTTAGCTTTTGCGCTTGATCCATCATCCAGTTGTGTCCCAAAGTATCTGGTCCATAAATGATGTGTCGGAATATGCTTCTATCGATCGTTGGATACGGGTATAAGTCAGTGTTATTCCACCAT
>CAYFQZ010000243.1:0-2235 GCA_964345305.1 uncultured Ignavibacteria bacterium
CGAGGCTGGGGAGGGCAAGAATGTCACTCATCAACAGAAAAAACTGAATCAAGAGGAATTGCGGGAGTTCCGTACCCGCTTCGGCATCCCTATCTCGGACGAGGAGGTGGCCGAGGCTCCCTTCTACCGCCCCCCAGAAGACAGCCCCGAAATGCAATATCTTCAAGATTGCCGGCGTAAGTTGGGCGGCTACTTCCCCAATCGCGTAGTTAACCTCACATCTCTGCCAACACCCTCAGAAGCACTCTTCGAGGAATTCTACAGAGGCACAGCGGACCGGGAAGTATCTACGACAATGGTTTTCGTCCGGATTTTGGCCAAGCTCCTCCGAGACAAAGACCTGGGTAACCTGATAGTGCCCATCGTTCCCGACGAGGCACGGACTTTCGGTATGGAAGCCTTATTCCGGCAAGTGGGGATCTACTCGCACACCGGCCAGCTCTACGAACCGGTAGATGCAACCAGTTTGCTCTACTACAAGGAAGCCAAGGACGGTCAAATCTTAGAAGAGGGCATCACCGAGGCCGGCTCAATGTCCTCATTCATCGCCGCTGGCACAGCATATTCCAACTACGGTATCAATATGATCCCCTTTTTCATCTACTACTCAATGTTCGGCTTCCAGCGCATTGGCGATCTCATCTGGGCGGCCGGCGACATGCGTTGCCGGGGTTTCTTGGTTGGGGCGACATCAGGACGCACCACGCTGGCCGGCGAAGGGCTCCAACACCAGGATGGTCACAGCCATTTGCTGGCCTACGCCGTGCCAAATATTGTCACGTACGACCCAGCCTTCGCCTACGAGCTGGCCGTCATAATCCGAGACGGTATACATCGCATGTACACCCGACAGGAAGATATCTTCTATTATCTGACGGTGGCCAACGAGAACTATGCCATGCCACCCATACCTGAAGATGAATCGACCAAAGAGGGGATTCTCAGGGGGATGTACAGATTCAAGCCATCGGACAAGCCAAATGCTAAATACCACGCCCAGCTTTTTGGCAGTGGCGCGATCCTGAACGAAGTGCTGAGAGCACAAGAGATTCTCGAGGAGCGATATGCCGTTGCTGCTGACGTATGGAGTGTGACCAGCTATAAAGAACTACGTCGCGACGGGCTTGACGTCGAACGTTGGAATATGCTGAATCCAACCGAGGAGCCCAAGATTCCATATGTGAGCCAATGTCTAAAAGAAACGCCTGGAGTCTTCGTCGCGGCCTCCGATTACGTTAAGGCTCTCCCTGACTCTGTCTCTCGCTGGTTTCCCAAACCATTGCTTTCTCTCGGGACAGATGGATTCGGGCGAAGCGACGGCCGGCGTGCTTTACGTGACTTCTTCGAAGTTGATGCCAGATATGTCACACTGGCCACACTGACCGCCCTGGCGAAGGAAGGAGAAATCGCCTTTGATGACGTCGACGAGGCAATGCATGACCTGGAAATCGATCCGGCCAAAGCCAACCCCGTGACTTCGTAAGAAAGGATCTTTGCAATGGCAACTGAATTCAAGCTTCCTGAAGTAGGTGAAAATGTTGAGACCGGCCAGGTGGTCAAAATACTGGTGACCACAGGTGACACAATCGAGGCCGGCCAGTCTGTATTGGAACTGGAGACGGACAAAGCCGTCGTTGAGGTGGATGCCTCTGTCAGCGGGACTATCAAGGAAATCCACGTGACAGAGGGCCAGGAAATCAAGGTAGGGCAACTTATCCTGACGCTAGAAGCAGTCTCAAAGGAGGAAGACAGACCGAAACCGAAACGCGAGGAAACTGCGGCGGAGAAGATCATAGAGAGGGAACCAGTTGAGCGGGAAGACTTTGTAGAGGAGGAAGTACAGCTTGCTGAAGAGAAGCGTGACGGCAAAGAAACCTTGCCCCAAGTCGAGGTTAGCAAACCGCTTGCTGTAGAACGACGACCTGAAGTGCCCCGCGCGATCGCTCCGGCTGCTCCCTCCGTTCGTCGACTGGCGCGGGAACTGGGAGTTGACGTCAACCTGGTTCCAGGGTCTGGCCCAGGGGGCCGGATTTCCGCGGAAGACGTCAAAGATTACGTCCGCCAGATCAACGTCGAGGCCAAACACGCCCGGCCTGCTACGCTGGAGACTCCGACCCTCCCCCTACCAGATTTTTCGAAGTGGGGAGAGGTGGAACGGGAACCTATGACAAACATACGTCGCACAACGGCGAGGCGACTGAGTCAGGCGTGGGTAACCATTCCTCATGTGACCCA
>CAYFQZ010000244.1:0-8227 GCA_964345305.1 uncultured Ignavibacteria bacterium
AAAATTGTGGATCAGACAGCGAAAATAGTTGCGCCAGGGCAGGGAGACCACATCGACTTGATCGCCCTGCCGCCGAAGATGCTCGACCAGCATGCGATCATAGAGAAAGCCCCCCGAGACGAAATCCAGGCTGCCGTAAATGATAAGGCCGACACGCACTAAAGCTCCTGTCGATAGGAGGCGGAGGCTATTTCGTTCTCCTTCATGCGGACGGTGACCGCAGCAATGTTGGGGGCGGTGATGCGCTTCAGAAAGGCCTGGCAGAATATGCGAGAAAAACGCTCTATGCTGGGGTTCAAATTCTCAAACTCGGGAAGCTCGTTCAAGGTCCTATCCCTGTAACCAGCGACAATTTCATCCAGGTGTTTCTCAATATCGACGATATCCACGAGGAAGCCGTGCTCATCCAAAGACGCGCCCTCCAATTGCACCTCTACCGCGTAGTGATGAGAATGAACCCGGTTCTCAGGGCCCCAATCCCCGCCCACGAGGAAATGCTTCGCAACAAAATCTCTTTTCACCGCGACTGTGTACATGTTCAAGTTCTCCTCGCGCCGGTTTGCCCTGTATCAACTTCCATAAGTGAATATGACCTGAAGCGTCTCCTCAGGATTTCGGTCAAGCAGCTGGTATGCTTCCGCCGCCCGGTCAATGGAGAAGCGATGAGTGACAAGCGAAGCGGGCTTCACCCTCTCGATCATCCGTAAAGCGACCTGTAAGCGACGGTCCTTGTTCCATCGTCCTGCCAGCTGACGCGCGATGGTGCTGACCTGGCTGGAGATCAGGCGTATTCGGCTCCGGTGGAAGCGTCCTCCCAGATTCAGCTTGACCTCTTTCTTTCCGTACCAGGAGCCGATCACCACCCGCCCACCGAAACCGGTTACCTCGATCGCCTTGTCAAGAGAATGCGGATTGCCGGAAAGCTCGAAAACCAGGTCTGCACCGTCATAAACCTGCTTCGCATCCAGCAGTACTCCCATCCGCTCTCGGGAGTCAGGCGCGCCAGGATCCAGACTCGCGTGAGCGCCCAAGGTAAGCGATCTCTCACGTCTCAGAGGGTAGGAGTCGAGTGTGATCAACCTGCCCAGGGGAAACTGCGCCAGAAGTGCCGTCGTGAGAAGGCCCACCACACCCTGCCCGAAAACGACCACCCTCTCCCCTATCGTTGGCTGTCCGTCCATCAGCAGGTTGACCGCTGTCTCCATATTCGCCAGGAAAACAGCAGCCTGTGGTGGCAGCCTGTCCGGCACCACGGTCAATTCCTCCGGGGAGAGCACGAAATGACTTTCATGAGGATTAAGGGCAAAAACAGTTCGTCCTTTCCAGTCAGGAGGCACATCCTTTCCCGAATCAATGACCTTTCCGACTGCGGCATATCCGTATTTCAAGGGATATTTGACCCTTCCAGCCAGAGAGGGGATTGTCTCATCCACAGGCAGATCGGTTGGCACTTCTCCTCGATAGAAAAGCATCTCCGTGCCCGCGCTTATGGCAGAGACCACACTTTGCGCCAGAACTTTGTCCGGACCGAAGGCAGGCAGCTTTTCTTCCCTGACCGACACTTGACGCGGCGCATCGAAGTAGACGACTCTGTTTATCATCGAGCTTCCCCAGTTGGATAGAACACAGCGATGCTGTTAAGATAGCTGAGTTCCGATCCCATGTCAACCCGTAACAGATCGCCTCTCCACACGCGGCTCGTAGGCACATATCTGTCTACGAGCGCGCCGCTAGAGTCGAACCGGTCAATGACCTAAACCCGGCGACTGTTTACCTGGACGTGGGACCTGAAAACCGCGCCCACTGATACGGCAATAGTCAAAGTCTAATCTGACATTTCCAGTTTCACTCCGGCAAATATCTTTCTGCCCGGATTGGGGTAGTCCAAATCGGACAGCGAGTTGCCAAACTGGGTCGGGGTTTTCTCATCAAAGAGGTTGTCTAATTTCAGAATGAAGGTTAGGCTTTTGACCTTTTGATTGAAGTTGACGTCGAAACTGCCGGTGGGTTTGATCTTCTTGGTCACGTACCTTATTTCCGGATAAGACGAATAATCCGGATAGTAGTTCAATCTCTCGCTGCGAAAATTGAATGCCAGCTGTGTTGAGAAGGAGCGAACGATTCTTAAGTTCAAATTGAGATTGAAGACATTCTCCGGCAGAAAACGTGCCTTCCGTTTCAACTCTTCGAACTTCTTCTCCCCGGAGAAGAAATCGTAATATACCAATTCGTTTTTTGTCTCCTCTCCTCTGTTGTAAGAGTAATTCAGACCACAGGCTAGACGTTCAGAAACCCGATAATCCAATTCCAGTTCTACCCCCCAAGAGTAGAAGCGGTCCAGATTGAAAGGTTGCCACAATCCGTTTTCGCCCAGCGGCTGCCAGGAGATCAGATTTCTTACCTTACGATGATACAGAAAGATTTGAGAAGAGACTCTCCTGGCTGTGGAGAAAAAGCCCGCTTCAATACTTCTTCCTTTTTCCGGCTTCAGATCCTTATTCCCCCCATCAGGCCAGTAAAGATCGTTGAAAGTTGGAGCTCTGAAAGCTCTTCCATAGCTCAGCTTCAAGGAGAAGGCATCTTTGAGATGATAGACCAAACCCAAATTAGGAGAAAACGTTTCCTCAAAATCACTAGGCAGGTCATATCTGGCGCCGAGTTGGAAGGTGGCTTTCCCTAAGTTCCAGGAGGAGTTCCCCCACAGACCAAGGGTGGTCGAACTCGGATCCCAACTCAGACTTGAGTCGGTTTGGGAGGCAGCATAGAAAGATGCTACCCCGGCCTCCAGGTAATCTGCGGAGAAATCCAGGCCAAGTGTGATCCGGTTTCTCTCCTTGAGCAGGAAGGAGCATTGCGTGAATCCACCCAGGCTTTTGGTCAGGTAAGAGTACGTTTCGTCCACCTCTCCTGAAAAATCGTATCGGGTGAAATACTCCATCCTCCTTCGGTCAAAAAAGAGCCGGGTTAGGATTTCCCGCTCTACTGATCCAGATTCCGAGGATTCTCTTGGGGAGCCGAGGCGAAAAGTAAAATCCAATGAAAAGTTCTTGTCCTTTTGATGGTCGTAAAGCGAAGATACCGAAGGGCTGCCGAACTTGGGTACACTCGAAGGGTCGGGCACAGGGCCAGGCAGTCCCAAATCGTCATTTTGCGTCGACACATAGAGCTTGAGATCAGCGGAAGGACTCAGGCGATAAAACAGATTGGAGTGAAAGAACAGCGCGGAATAGTCCGAATTCTCTCTGTGACCCTCAGACTGTTTTCTTTCCAAGCCCGAGTCGAATCTGAGGGCTCCTATCCCCGAGCCAAAACTCAGAGTTGAGATCGAAGTGTTATCGCTGCCGTAGAGAACGGAGGAGGAGAAGCTTTTCGTCTGAGGCGCAGAGGGTATCAGATTAACCACCCCACCCAGAGCATTGGCACCAAACACAGAGGAGAGGGGACCACGGACAATCTCAACTCTGTCCAGATTAGCCAGCGGGAGGTCGCTTAGGTTAAAAATGCCATTGCAGAGGTAATTCAATTTTCTCCCCTCCAGCAAAAACAAAACTTGAGAAGAAGTATGGCCTCTCATAGAAAAAGTCTGTACCTGGCCCAGGGAACCGGAGGAGGTCACCTCTCCTGAGGAGAACCTTCTCAAGACCTCCCCCAAAGAGAGGCTATTGGAATCTTTCAACCTGGAGGAACTCAATATGGTGGAATGGGCGGGAATATTCCCAAGATGCTCCGGATAACGTGTGGCAGTCACAATGATGGGTTCGAGTCGATATGTTTTTTCACTTGTGGTGGGCTCACCTGTTTCTTCAGCCCTTGCACCCATCGAGAGAAGCAAGCCTACGAGTAGAAAGATGAGCTTTTTCATCTTCACTCCTTTCCGGTTAATGGAATTTCATCCTGTCCTGAATGACAAACATCTTTTAACGGAAAAAGAAAACCCAGCCTTCACGGTTAAGCTGGGTTTGCTACGATTTCCCGAAATACTCTTCCCGCGAAGAGTTGTCCAATCTCGGAATATTCGATTTGGCAGGTCTCCTGACTTTGTGGCTTCGAGCCTACTTGCTTTCGCCTTCCCGTCTCACCTGCAGCGAGACAGTGGCTTTGGTGAAAGCTTTCGTAGCCACTTACAGTAGCGGGGCTGTGGCGGATTCTCACCGCCTTCCCTTGGACCCCGCCTGCGGCGGGGTACCGAATCGAATCAGATTTTATCAGAGATCGAATTTGACAGACTTATTATATGTCGTCCACGAAGAGATGTCAAGCGAAAAAGCTGCCCTGGAAACACAATTTTGCACAAAAGAATTTACACCATACGTGGCAGGGTCAGACCAGAACCTGACTTAAGTCAAATTCTAGTCCCTTGCGTTGTCGTGATCGCTCAAGTTAGAGTTCGACAGGCTCACTCTCCCCGATCAAGTGAGAGGACCGGGGATCCATTGTGCCCCATAAATCGCGCAACTAGGCACGTCGAGGCTGTCTGTAGCCGCAGGCTTTAGCCTGCGCTGGTGTGCTCCCCCGGTTGGTCGAACATATGTCCGGCACGATGAATCGGGTAAGTAGGTTCATTAGCCGGCGGCGAGCATCTTGAAATACTTATCTCTGGAAAGGGAATAATAAAGGCAGCCTTCGTAGGAACTGTATCTCTCCGGCAGATCCTGGACCTTCTTCTTATAGATCAACCCCAGCTTCTCAATGACTCTGATCGAGGCGACGTTCGCCGAATGAGTAACAGCTACGATCTCGTCTAAGCCTATAGTATCGAATCCGTAGTGCAGCACCGCTTTTCCCGCTTCAGTGGCGAGACCCTTTCCCCAGTATTCTCTGGATAATCCGTAGAAGATTTCTATCTCCTTGGGACTGAAATCAAGCGGACCGAGTCCGCACCAGCCGATCAACCTGTCGTCTTCTTTCAGAAACGCGGCCAAGGTGAACTTCATGATGCACTCCGGCGTATTCTTCTGGTAGCAATCGAGCAGCCAGGATATGATCTCCTTAACTTCGTTCAACGACATCACGCCTTCGGGAAGATACTTCATCACCTCAGGCTGGCTCACTATTCTATGGAGTGCCTCAGCATCCTGCGACTCGAAAGGCCTTATTAGCAGCCGCGCCGTTTCGAGTCTCGCATCTATGAACATTTTCCGCATCTCCTGGGATAGTCATTACCGCCGGAAAGTATCAAATGGCGAGTAGTAGTTGCCCGATTTATCGGGCGACTTCTTACCCTTCACAACCAGCCCATTTCTCGGTACCACCTGACCGTCTCCTCTGCGCCCCGCTCCAGTTCATATCTGGTAGAAAAACCCAGATCGGCCTTCGCCTTGGAGACATCCAGGCCCCAGTATCTCTGGGTTATTTCCTTTGCCTTCTGGACGTTGAAAGCTGTTGATCTGCCCAAGAGCTTGGAGAAGCTATCCGACAGAAAAGCCATGAAGATTGCCAGGCTTTTCGGAATCCTTAAAGGTATGGTTCTCTTGTTCAGGACTCCTCCGATAATCTCGAAAGCTTCTCTCCACGAGTAAACTCTGTCGTCGGCCAGGAAATAGGTCTGCCCAACGCTTCTCGGACTCTTAGCCGCCAGAATCATTCCGTCAATCAGATCTTTGACATAGACCAGAGAAAGAAAACTTTGGCCCATTCCGAAAGAGACTCGAAATCCCCTCTTGGCGACCTTGAAGAAGCCCAGAATATCGCTATCCCTCGGTCCGTAGACTGCCGGGGGACGAACAATCGTTATGGGCAACTCCGACCGGTGCTCCGAGACGATCTTCTCTCCCGCCAGTTTGCTCTCACCGTAATGGGTGATGGGGCGGCACGGTGCCTCTTCATTTAGGGGCCGCTCGTCATCACCTGGGCCGACGGCAGCCTGGCTGCTAACGTGCACCAACCGCTTAAGACCAGGATTCTCCTCCACACACGCCTCGACGATGTTACGCGCACCTTCGGCATTGGCCTTGAAATATTCTTGTTTGTTTCTGGCCTTGGTCAGACCAGCACAGTGAAAAACAAAATCTGCTTCCTTAACTGGGCCTTTGAGAGACGCCTTATCAGCTATGTCGCCAAACACGTACTCTACGTCCGGGCCTGAAAGCCACCTTAAGTTGCTGGTCTTTCTGACCAGACATTCGACCTGACAACCTCTCCGCAAAAGCCCTTCTACCAGATGGCTTCCCACGAATCCGTTAGCTCCGGTCACTAGCGCCTTTGAATTCTTGTTCATGCTGTACCTTTTGCACCTTGAGCGTTCCGCTGGAACGATCACAGGGGAGGTCAATATAAGCAAACCTGGTTGGGGATTCAATCAAAACTTCGATACAAAGAAAAGAGCCTTGGATCTATGAAAACCAAAGGCTCGAAAAAGACCGGTCTAATCTGTAACCTATGTCCGGATCGTGCACATCATTCCTTTTCCGTGGATTCTTCCACTATCTGGCCGTCGGGTGCCACGGTGATTTCAACCTCCCGCCCCTCGGCAGTTTCGAGAACGATTTCATACCCTTCCAGCGCATCCTGCCCCTCTTTCACCGCCGTGATCTCCATGATCTCCTTGTGGGTGCAGTTGGGGTACTTCTCCTCGGCCGCCTTCCTGACGGCTTCAGGCAGATCCTCGGTGGCGATCTCCTTCTCCCAGTTGTGGATGGTGCCGTCCTCCTTGATGTCTGCTTCGAACTTCTGGTCCCCTTGTTTGAATTCGATGTCGTAGACGGTGATGTCGCCCTCTTCCTCCCTGGTCCACTTGTGGATCTCGGCGTCGGGGAACTTGGTTTTCAGGGCTGCCATTACGACCGTGGGGATCTTATTCAACTCCATCGGGGCCTCGGCCTTCTTTTCGACATCCGCCTTCTCCCCTGCTGGCTCACAGCTGAAAACAAGAGACAGCAGTGGGATTAATGGAAAAATACGGAATCGAAACGATGAGTTTTTCATTCTCTTCATGCCTTCATCCCAGTTATGTAGCGATTTCTATCTCTTCACACTCAACGGCCGCTTGGCTCTCACGCAAGCCGCGGGGCATCCTAGCTATTGGTGCTATCGAACGTCCAGAACTCACCCCTTCGGTCCCCCTCTCTGGGGAAGTCGAAGATCCCGCAAAAGGCGGGGAGACGGGGCACGGGGGTTAGTTCCAGGTGGTCCTCACCTTGCCCTGAATCGTACGGTTCAGGGCTTGCCAACAGCACAGCTGCGGGGCACCCGGGACTTTTAGAGTGAGAACTGATCCTCAAATGTTGATTACGTTGTCTTCCGTCCCATACTGGTTGGGAACAGTATCACAGCAGGTGGGGTCGAGCATCCATGAACCATCGACGATGAATTTGTACTGATGTTTACCCTGGGGGAGCATCTTGATCTTTTTCCAGGTTCCTGTCTTGTCTCTCTTCATGGGGTCGGAGCTTTCCGACCACTGGTTGAAGGTTCCCGTCAGCAGGACCTCTCGAGCCTCGGGAGCGAGGATCTTGAACTCAACGCGTCGCTTCTTTACAGCCATCAGTCTTACCTCCTTGTAAGATTTATTGTTATTCTCTGCGGTGGCTCACAGCTCCGCTGTGAGCTAGTCGATTAGTTAACAGGTCACCGCGTCTGTAGCTCAACTGAGGAGCACCTTCGATAGATAAATCTCAACCCAGCGCAACCGGCCTAGCTTCCGCCCACTCTCTTGGAAAGAGAAGCAGACGCCCGCAGGGGGATCAAGGGGGTGAGTTCCAACTGGTCACCTGCTTGCCCTGGACCATACGGTTCAGGCTTGCCCACAGGATAGCTCTGGAGCACACCGTGGCTCACCTCTGAATCAGAATTACGATCCAATATACTGCGCTCGAAATTCGAAATCAACCAAAAGTTCTAAGAAAGCAAAAAGCCTTTGGCGTGTCAAAGCCAAAGGCTGTGGTACTGACGAAATCAATGTCGGGATAAACCAGTCCGTTCAACGCGGGATCTACTTCTTCTTTTCCTCTTTCATCCTCCTCACGCTGTTGGACAGGCATTTGGGGCAGGCGCGTTCCACCATAGGACCTTTAGGATCAAAAGGCATCTTGAACTCGTGCCCACATCTTAGACACTTGAAAGTTGCTTCCTCCGCCATGGTTGCTCCAATTTAAAATGCAAAATGAAAAATTCAAAAATACAATTCACAATTCAAAATGAGGGCGCCTAGAAGAAAGAGTCACTTTTGAATTTTCAACTGCAATTTTTAATTTTGCATTTTCCGTTTACGTCGCTGCTGTCTCCGCCT
>CAYFQZ010000245.1:0-2811 GCA_964345305.1 uncultured Ignavibacteria bacterium
TTTTCAATTCAAGTACTACCGCGTTCAGGGAATCCAGCTCAAGAGCCTTGTCGTAAGAATCGATAGCACCAGAGTAGTCGCCTCCGTAATACTTGGCAACACCGGACCGAATGTACTCAGTCGCCTTTCTGGTTTGTGCAAGCTCTATCTGCAGAGTGGTGGTGCGGTCTTCGAGGGTCCCCACTATTTCTGCCTGCGTGCTGATGGTCTTTACCTGTGTAGTGATGGTCTCTGCCTGCCAGCCCGTCCAAAAGATCAGAACCACTGCTGCCAAGACCGGAAGAGCCAGGAACAAAAGAGCATTGCGGCGGCGTTTTTTCTCTTTGGCGGCCAGCCTCTCGACCAGGGCATCCATTTCCTGAAATCTCTCTTCCATACCCATCATCCTCCTGCCATCTTCTCAATGGTTTTCCACACGATATCTTTCACTCGCGTTGCCTCCGGGCTCTCCGGGTCTACCTGCAAGACGGAGAGCTTCAGCACGTTCAAAGTGCCTATGCGATCTTTTCGTTTCATCAACTCAGAGAGAGGAGGTTTTGCCAGAAGCAAAACGAAAGCATTCCCTATGCTGGGTCCCACGCTTGTGAGCCATCCTTTGGTCAGGTTCACGGCAAGTAGCGCCACTCCAATAAGCACGATGCCCACGAACCAGACCAGGTACCATCTGATGGCACTACGCTCATTCAAGATCAATTGATCTATGTTAGCCGTGAGAAGCACCGCTCACCTCTGCGCAGCGGGTTGACTTGACGACCCGCGTCGTCGCGCCCCTCTTTCCGAGAAACAACCTCGTCCCCAGGATGTTCTTCGTTTTTCAGTGGTATGTTAGCTTATTGCATTCTAGAAGTCAAGCATTCTTTTGCATGGCGTACTAGGAGTGCTGCGGCTTGCCGCAGCAACGCGTCCATAAAAGCATCATCTCCCCCTCTCTCTAGCTCTCTCCCCCAGGGGAGAGAGCACCGCCTGTCCTCTCCCCTCAGGGGAGAGGACTAAGGTGAGGGGGTCTTTTGTTCTCTTCCTTTTTTTCTCCCCTTCCCTCCCTTTATGCCCAGACGGGCACGTCCGTGGGAGGGAATGAAAGGGAGGGCGACTTAAGAGATCAAAATTCAAAATGAAAAATTGAAAACTGCAATTCAGAATTCAAAAAGTACGTTGTTCTCTTGCCTGGGTGTCTAATTTTGAATTTTGCTCTGCAATTTTACTTTTTGCTTTTTCAATTTTGAATTGCGGTCGCTGTCTCCCTCACCCTAACCCTCTCCCAACAGGGAGAGGGAACCGTTTTCGCCCTGCATCGCACACAGAAAAAGGCCGCCAGACTTTCGCCTGATGGCCTTGGCACATCGTTCCTTCCTCTTCCAGCAAACCTGCCTTAGGCAGCCTTCAACTCGGACGTACACATGGGGCAGCGGGTGGCCTTGATAGGTATGGTGGAAAAGCAATGCGGGCACTCTTTGGTGGTCGGCTCGGGTGGCGGCGCTTCCTCTTTGCGCCTCAGCCTGTTAATGCTGCGGATGAGCATAAACACCGCAAACGCAACTATGATGAAGCTGATGATGGTGTTGATGAAGGTGCCGTAGTTCAGACTGACGGCGCCGGCAGCCTGGGCATCGGCCAGGGAAGCATACGGGCCCGCAACCTCTGCTCCATGTTTCAAGATGATGAACAGGTTGGCGAAATCCACGTTGCCCAGGGCCAACCCGATAGGCGGCATGAGAACGTCGGCCACCAGCGACTTGACTATGGTGCCGAAGGCAGCACCGATGACGATCCCCACGGCCATGTCCACCACGTTGCCCCGCATGGCGAACTCTTTAAACTCCTTTAGCATAAAGCTCCCTCCTCCCAGGGAAGTTTACAGGTTGAGGTTATGGATTCCAGCAAGCGACTCCTCATACCCCGGTACTGTTTTGTACTAATTCCATCAACCTCCGGTGATTCCGACGCTGCTTTGTGCCCATCTCCCCCAGCCTTTCGGCAGGGCTGCAATCGACAGTCACTCGTTGATTCCCCGCTTTCCCATCGCGATATTCCGTCGCCACACTATCCAATCTCCCTCTGGATGTCAAGCCCCTTTTTGGATTTTACCTGAATGGATTTCCCAGCCGGATTTGAATGCGATGCCCGGAACCAACTTCACCGCATCTTGCCTCTGGCCAGCGAGGCAAATATGCCGCCGAAACACATGGCGGTGGAGACCATGAAGGCGGTCTTGGCGCTCCGCAGGAAAAGCGGGTAGCTATCCGGGGTGATCTCTGCCCGCCCGATGTAGACCGCGAACACCAGCATGGCGAAGACATCCGGGCAACCATTTCGGCTGTTCGCCGAACAAGGCCTTGAAGGCGAGAAGCTGTTCGCGGCCCCTTTATCTGTCGCCCAGGCTCAGATAGCCCTGTGTTTGATGTAGTCGTCTATGCTGTCATAAACGGCGGGCTTCAGGTTGTTGTTCCTGTCCAACAACCCTTTCAGGACTCCCTCGTCCAGCATCTTCTCGAGAGCCTGTCCCGTAGCCAGCTTACTGTGATTCCACCTCCGGAGTGCAGGCGCGTATCTGGCGTCCAGGATCC
This sequence comes from uncultured Ignavibacteria bacterium, assembly GCA_964345305.1. GTDB lineage: Bacteria > Zixibacteria > MSB-5A5 > MSB-5A5 > SM1-73 > SM23-73-3. The sequence goes on from CAYFQZ010000245.1 coordinate 2,565, forward strand.
CGAGCAGGGCCTTCGTGATGGCAAAACCATCCGTCCCTTTCGCTTCGATCTCAAGCTCGTGATGACGGACGTCCTGACCTCCGAAATGGTAGACCACCGAATCGATCGCCAGTTCAGCCAGAACTGAATCTCTCTTTTTGCCCCTGATGACATTTCTAACGGTTCGTTGCGTTTCGCGGTCCTGGATAATTCGGAATCCCAGGCTCCTTACGGCTTCCATCGTTTTTTAATGATACGGCGACCACCG
>CAYFQZ010000246.1:0-4782 GCA_964345305.1 uncultured Ignavibacteria bacterium
TTCTGGGCATAGAGAGAACCTACATGGGGAAAGGATGACCGATTTGCCGTCGATTTTGGATTTCCGAAGAACGCCTTTGACCTAAAGCATATTCTCGAAAATGAATCACGACCAGAAAAATCAAGAGCATAGAGACAGAAAACCTATAATCATCCGAAGGGTCAGGCCAAGGTACAAGAAAGCTCTGATCCCCGCACTGATCGTCAGTTTGATAATAGCCATCATACTCATCTGGATTATGAGCAAGTACTTTCTCAAGCCCGTTCTCGAGGGAAGAGGTTCTATTCATCGTGGCGCACAGCCGGTAGCTATGGAATCAGCCGGAGCCTCAGGAGAGATTGAACAGTCGTTGATGCGGATGGTGAAAAGCGGGTCGTTGCTTTGAACGCAGTATGGGAGGCAGATATGAGACAGAAGAACTTCTGGCAGATCGCTTTTGCGACAGTCCTGATAGTGATCGGATTTCTGGCGCTGCTGGATAGTCTGGAGATTGTTTCCTTCTGGGCCGTTCTGGGAAATTTGTGGCCGCTGATCTTGATCGCACTGGGGGTGTGGCTTTTGGTCAAGAGACGCCGCATCATCTGGGAAGACAAGGTCGACGTCAAGGGAGGGAAGAAGTATTCCAAGGCTTTCGGCGACCTGAAAATCGACACCGCCGGCATGGATCCACACGGGACGGACGTTGAAATGGGCTTCGGCGATCTGGAGATGAACTTGACCAAGGCCAGTTTCTCCGAGGGGGAGAACGTGGTTCACCTTGCCCTGGGATTCGGAGACATCAGGGTGTGGATACCTTCCGAGCTGAAGTCCTCGGTCTCGGCCAGTTGCGGGCCCGCAGACATGGACGTTCTGGGAAAGACAGCGGACGGTTTGGGCAGAAGTGTAAATCACCAGGACGAGGGGTACGATTCGGCCCAAAAGAGGCTGAAGATCTTCGCCAAGCTTGGATTTGGCGACATAAAGATATCCAGAGTGTGACAAGTGACACGACCTCTCCGTCTTGGCCCTGCTCCACGGCTTGTGGAGAGGGGACACAAGGGGTGAGGTAAACGAGAGGAGGAGTCATGGCTCACCCATCGGAGAAAATTCCGGACATAAAGGTCACGGTAAAGAGCGTGGGCGGGAAATGCTCCCTGGGGCATAAGGTAGGAGAGGAGTTTGTCTTCAAGGGCGGGATAGCCCCAGGCGGTCTCTGCACCGAAGGGATGCTGACCGTGATACCGGCGGCAAGAACTCTGATGTTCGGCGGAACCCATTTCTGGGAGAAGGATCCGGAAGCGATTTCGGTCTGCTGTCCGGACCCCGAGAACCCTGTGGTGTTTGAGATCAGGAGAATGAAAAGCTGAAGCGTACGGGTTCTGGTCAAACAAACCTGAGCTTTTTTGACCCGACACTTCAACGTATCCGAGCAGGCTTTAATCCATGAAGCAATCGTCGAGTACTTTCGCCAGGCTGCAAAACATCGATCGGAGATACATCTTTCTCCTCATCGGCTTGGCTGCATTCTTGCCCTTGATATTCCCGCTGGGACTTCCCCTGGGTGTGACACCATCGTCGCAGAATCTGTTCAACGCCGTGGACAGCCTGGAGGCCGGCTCGGTGGTGCTGCTGACCTTCGACTATTACCCATCCACCCTGCCCGAGACCGAGCCCATGTCCTATGCTGCCTTGCGGCACCTCTTTAGGAAAAACATCCGGGTGATCACTTCAACCGTCATTCCCCTGGGCGCGCTGTCGGTGATGGAGGAGGTGGTTAATAACGTGGCCCGGGAGTATGACAAAGAGTACGGGGTGGACTATGTCAATCTGGGATACAAATATGGCTACGTGGCGGTGATGTTGGGCATGGGAAGAAGAATCTCGGACATTTTCCCGCGGGACAACTACAACAACAAGCTGCAAGACCTGCCTTTGATGCAGGAGGTTAAAAACTACGACGACATTGACTTTCTCTTCGTGGTCTCGGACAACGCCACCGTGGACTACTGGGTCTCTTTGGTGAATGCGCAGTTCGGTCTGCCCATGGGAGCCGGAGTGACCGCCGTGATGGCGCCCAAATCTTACTCATTCCTGCAAACCGGCCAGATGGTCGGCCTTCTGGGGGGAATGAAGGGAGCAGCCGAATACGAGAAACTGACCCAGAATCAGGACAGGGCCAACAGGGGCATGGATCCCCAGTCGATCATCCATATGATTATCATACTTTTTATTGTCCTGGGTAATATTGGATATTTTGTGAGCAGACAGTCGAGAACTTAAAACGCAAACCGGAAGACAGCGATTGAAAGTTCAAAGCGGGACAATGGAAGGGTCAATTTTGATCTTTGAACTGCAATTTTGAGTTTGACTATGAGCGTGGAATTCATCGGATTAACCGTTGCGGCGCTTCTGACCTTGTGCATATACAGCTTTCTGTACAAGGACAACCCCTTCTACAAATTCGCCGAGCACATCTTCGCCGGTCTGTCCGCGGGATACTACATCGGGCTGGTGTGGCATTCCATCATCAAGGTGCAGCTTATCGGCCCGCTGTTCGAGGAATACAGACTCATCTTCGTGATCCCAGCGGTGCTCGGCGTGCTGATGTTCACCAGGTTCATTCCCAAGATCGCCTGGGTTTCCCGCATATCTTTGGCCTTCGTGATGGGCAATACCGCGGGCATCTTTCTGATTCAGCAACTGCACGGGCTGGTGTTGCCCCAGGTGAGGAACACCTTCACCGCAGGTCTGACCTTTTCCGGGTTGGTCATAATCGTGGGGGTGATCAGTACCCTCATCTACTTCTACTTCTCCAAGGAACACAGGGGCGCCCTGGGATTCACCGCAGCCGTAGGTATCTGGTTCATAATGATCGCCTTCGGGGCCTCCTTCGGCTACACGGTGATGGCCAGAGTCTCCCTTTTGATCGGCCGCGCCCAATTTCTGCTGATCAACTGGCTGCACCTGATTGATTGAGGATCATCGTACTCTAAAGCTAAAGATTGCGGCTACAGTCCTGCGCACCCCTCTCGCCCCAGCGTTGCGCAGGAGGGACATGGCAGCGTGAGGGGGATTCCTTGAGCCAGTGTCCGCCACCGACGGTAGACGCAGGTTTTGGCCTGCGCCTGGTCTCTGTCATGCTGAGTGTAGCGAAGCATCTCGGAGAGATTTTTCGAACCGCCCTCGGCGATCCTCAAAATGACATATGAGCCAAGTGCTACCGCTCAGCAGCCGGGTGCCATACCGCTCTTGAACAGATAGTTGAGGAGATGAACCACGTCACCCAGATCGATTGCCCCATCACAATTGCAGTCGCCGACCTCCAAAGGCTCGGGAGGGGGGCCGGATCTGTAAAGATAGTTAATGGCAAAGACTACGTCTGCGAGGTCTACTCTTTCGTCAGAATTGAAGTCACCTACGATCTGATGGGGGAGTCCCGTTACCACAAAGCAAAGTGTCTCGTTTGACCATCGCTCGGCCCGCAGATCATCCTTCGCTCTAACCTTCCAATAATAGAATCCCAGGTCAAACTTTTTACTGTGCTGGCTGAACACCAAGTTGCTGTCTACGGTGGTGGAATCCGGATGGAAGTGGCGCGAGGTGCTCACATAAAGGTCATATCTGATCTGGTCAGCAGAGTCAGGATCAGTGGTGGTCTCCCAGATGAAACGAACCTTTCGCGGCGCAAAGGCCTTATTCGGAGGAAAGAGCAGAGAGAAAGGCTCCGGCGCGTTGTTGACAAAAGGAGCCACGTTGAAGCACGTTCTGTAAGAGGCCGCATCATGCGGACTGCCCATCCGTGGAACCTTACTTATCACGTTGCTTCCATCTTCGGTCATCACGTCCCAAGCCAGGTGGTTTGCAGGCGGCCAGAAGCAGGTATCGATGCAAACCTGCATGGTGTCCTCGACCCTAAAGGTCATAGTAGCCAGCAAAACCTTGTTGGCATCCCACCACAGCTGGTCCCGGACCCCATCAGGGAGTATTCTGAACCAAAAATGGCCGGTGCCGTCCAGTTCCAAGATTCTGAAGTCCCAGGCCCTTAACGACCAATCCGCCTCCAGCAGCGCCATGCGGTTGTACACTGTGTCCATCCCCTCAGATAGATGGTAGAAAACACTTCGTGGAAAAAACGGGTGCAAGGGAATCGTTTCGAGGGTGTTCCAGTAATAAGAGACGCTGCAATACGCGGCAGGATTGCTGTGAGAGTAGCACAAGGGGATAGTAAAACCACAGATGGAATCCCAGGTATCGACCACATCATTGGTTACGAAGATGGGAACGCGGACCGAATGTGGCCCCGTGCCTTCCAGAATGGTGTCTGGTGGCCAGGGCTCTACATACATGGTGTCGCAGAGGCCGCGATCATTGGAGTCCTCAGGGCAGACCAAGGGGGCACAGTCTTCTGATTCGGTGTAGCCTGCAGCCCTGATGATGGCATCCCCGGGAACCGGGGGAGACCACACATCGTACCACTCATAGTAGTCACCATACCAAAATATCCAGTTGTCGCAGGTGTCGGGAGGAGGATCAATGTTGTCCATCAGCAGGCTGGGAAGCGTGTCCCCTTCTGCGGAATGGTCCACATACTGAATTTCCAAAAAGAAGGGTTGGTCGACGCAACAAAGGCTGGTCAGGGTCAGATTCATGGGTCGAGCGATATTGACGTACGAGGAGTCGATCGGGATAGTGAATAATTCGGAACATAGAACGTCTGGAGACTGTGGCCCCAGGCATTCATCGTCCAGAACCACATCCCGCACGTTGACCTGGATACGGACCGGCCACCGCCAACCGGAAGGG
>CAYFQZ010000247.1:0-7156 GCA_964345305.1 uncultured Ignavibacteria bacterium
GATCAATTTGCTCTTTGAAGGCGCGTAGCCGCTTTGCCCTCTCCTTGCCCAGGATCACATCGGCCCGACTTCCGAAGTATATACCTGTGGCATAGGGCCGCCCGCCGTGCTTCTCGGCAATCTTCATCAAGGTCAGGGCTAACGCGAAGACGAAGTTGTAACTGAACTTACGCTCGTCACTGGGGATGAATCCCAGGATAACTACCTCCGGCTTTCCGCCTGCACCTTGACGGATAACCAGGCCTTCCTTGACCAGAGGTTGATCGATCTTGCCTTCGATTTCGGTCATCACATCGCCGAGCTTGGAAAGCGGAACCACGCCCTCGGCGGGAACTAAAGAAGGCCCAAGTCTTTTTACGATCATTAGCTTGAAACGGTTTTCCCACTCGTGCTCGGCGATGCGCTGGCTGAGCATTTCCGCTTGGCACAACTTCAGAAGCCCCTTAAGCTTGCCCACGACTGAGTCTTGGTCCCTTTTGCGATAAGCTAAGGTCACGATGTATGCCGCTGGTAGAAGCACGCGCTCCTCGACAGGATGCCCATAGTGCTCCATCAGGGGTGCCCGGTTCTTCAATTCAGCCATTCTGGGATTTATGAAGACCAAAGACCAAATAGGCAGTTTTGAAGCGATGATGGATTCTATTAGGCGCTGCAGGTCGTGCGGATTGGGACAGCCGATGCTCACCACATCAAGTTCTTCGAGCGGCTGAACCTTGAGGGTGACCTGGGTAATCAGGCCTGTTATGCCCTCACTGTCGGCAACCAGATCCAGCTCATCACCGGCGAACTCTCGCACCTCCCCGGAAGGCAACACTACTCTGGCGCTCAAGACGCTGTCGCGGTACCAACCGACCTCGTATGAACCGAACCCAGCGCCACCCTGAGCTAACCAGCCACCTGCAGTAGAGGAGGGATAGCTGCTGGGGTATAGCCGCAAGGTCAGGCCTTGTTTGGCCAGTTCTCGGTCAAGTGCCTCCCATACCACACCTGCCTCAACCGTGGCCGTTTGCGCCTTGGCATCGATGTGGAGAATCCGTTTCATGCGGAAAAAATCAATAACCAGCCCCTGTTTGACCGGAATCACTCCACCATAGCCGGACGATGCCTTGGCCCGCGGAGTCAACGGCACTTTGTTTGCCGCTGCCCAACGCACCAAGTCGACCACCTCGGCTTCGGTCTCCGGCTGGACCACTGCCTCAGGCGTGGTATTCCCGATAATCGGTTTGAACAAACTGGGCATGGCAGCGATGTCGTGGCCGTAAAGTTTGCGCTCGATCCGGTTAAAGGTTACCCGGCTGCCGAATTTTCCTCGCAGCCATGATCGCCTTTCAGTGTTTATTCCTTCCGTCATTTTGCCTTCCCTCGAAATGGGTGGCCAAAGGATTTTCCTGCCTGACATCCACCTTTGCGTCTAACTCCAGAATAAGTTGCTTTCCCTGTTCCAATCTTATTCTATTTCCTTACGAAAGTCAAACCCTTTTCTTGGTGTTATTCGCGGGTCATGGTCTATCTGGACATGCATTGAGTTAGATGGATGCGCTGAGGAACGAGATTTTTCTCAGCCGCCTAACAGAGCCCAGCAACGGAGTAAGGCCTTTCCTAAGCATCAGCGCCATTGCTCAAAAGTAGCGTCGACCTATTGGGGTAACGAGATAGAGTAACGTTTACAGCGCCCGACTCTTGATTTTGTTTTTCACACGCAGGTTGGTGGGAGAGAAATGTGAAACAGGGGAAACAAAAAAAGGTTATATTCTCAAAATTCGATCCGTCCTTCTATGGCGTTAGCCAGGGTTACCTGGTCGGCATATTCTAAATCGCCGCCGGCAGGAAGACCCCGGGCAATTCGGGTGACTTTTACGGTGAGAGGTTTGATGAGTTTGGCAATGTAAATGGCAGTGGCCTCCCCTTCGGTGTTGGGATTGGTTGCCAAGATCACTTCCTTCACCTGCTTTTCCCGCGAAGCGGGATCCTTCGGGCCCTTCAGCCGGGAAAGAAGCTCTTTGATCTTGAGGTCATCGGGCCCTATTCCGTCCAAAGGAGACAAGACCCCGCCCAAGACATGGAATAATCCCTTATATTGGTTGGTCTTCTCCAGAGCTACCACATCATTTGCCTCCTCCACCACACAGATAACAGATCGCTCTCTTTTTTGGTCTCTGCATATGCTGCAGGGGTCCTCTTCAGTTATGTTGAAGCATACCGAACAATAGTTAACCTTTTCCTTCACATCTAACAACGCCTGAGCTAAGGCCTCTGCCTCCTCTTTCCTGCTTTTCAAGACATGGAAGGCCATCCTCTGGGCGGTCTTCTTCCCAATTCCCGGGAGTTTTGAAAATTCCTGAATAAGTCTCTCTATTGACTCAACCATGATTCTACTGAAAAGCAGGCTTACAGAAACGTGCGTATTCCGTGCAAGCTCCAATCAGAACGGCAGTCCCGGAATTTTCAGACCCCCGGTCAGTTTCGCCATATCCTCTGCCTGAAGTTCGGCGGCTTTTTCTCTGGCCTGATTGACTGCGGCGGCTATTAGATCTTCCAACATCTCCACATCGTCCTTGTTGACCACCTCCGGATCGATCTTTACCTCCAGGATCTCCTGCTTCCCATTGGCCACCACCTTCACCATTCCTCCGCCGGCTGTCCCCTCCACCGTCTTGCCAGCCAATTCCTCTTGGATTTTCTCCATCTCCTGTTGAATTTTCTGCATCTGCTTCATTATATTTCCGAAACCCTTTACCATTCTTCTTCTCCTTTGGTTTGGTCTCCTAAATGAGTTCTCCTTCGAAGGTATCCATGATGTTTTTTATCAGGGGGTCGTTTTTTGCGGCCCCGCTCAAGTCCAGCCGATCTTGACCGGTTGAATTATTATGACTGCCTGAAGGTACCATCTTCTCTGGGTTGAGTTCAAACTTCAATTGGAAAAACTGACCATAAACTTCTCCTAATGCTTTCTGGATGAGATTCAAATTCTCCTTTTTCTCTGTAACTCTCTTGTGAAAGTCTCTGCCGTTCTGAAATTCTATATTAATGACGTCGTCCTCATAAGATATGATTTCCCCATCTTTGATCAAGCTCCACAGGGACAATTTGGTCTTCTTTACCCTTTCCAGAACGTCACCCCACCGAGCTCGCAAGTTCGGCAAGGAAATCTCCTCCCCTTGCCTTGACCTTGTATTCTTTTCCATCTCAGATGAATCCGAACTCAAATTTCTCCGTCTCTTTGGCGGGGCAGACTCATCCACGGGTGAGGACTTAGAAGATCCACCAGAGGATTCTGGATCCATGCAGGAGTTGCTGGGGTCCTGCCTTATACTTGAGGTGCTTTGCAACTGGTCCAGTCTATTCAAGACGTCTTCCAAGCTGACCGCCGATTCCATCTTCAAAAGCTTCATCAGGACCAACTCCAAAGAGATGCGGGGATCGGCGGCTCTCTTTAAGGTGAGATTCAAATCCGCCACCATCTTGATCATCCTTAATATATCGGTCTCCGAAAACTGCTTTGCTTTTTCTTTGTATTTCTCGATATAGGTGTCCGAGAGATCGAAAAGGACCTTCGAGTCGTGCCCAACCTTTGACACCAGAAGGTCTCTGAAATGGTGAAGTAGGCTGTTTACAAATTCCGGTATGTCGACGCCGGAATCGATCAATTGGTTTAGGGTGGAAAGACCTCTGGGGGCGTCTTTTTGGGAAATGGCATCGGTTATCTCAAACAGCTTCTCCTGATCAACCAAGCCCAAAGTCTGAGCCACCAATTTCTTGGTCACCCTTCCCTGCGACGGGGAGTCATCGTCTTCTCCGCCGAAGGCGACCACCTGATCCAATAGAGACAATACATCCCTTAAACTTCCGTCGGCCCGCCGGGCCAAAACAAAACAAGCATCTTCATCTATCTTTAATTTTTCCTTCTGGGCTACGGTTTGGATGGTTTTGACCAAATCTGGCATAGGAATTCTCCGAAAGTCAAACCTCTGACATCTGGACAGAACCGTCTGAGGGACCTTGTGAGGTTCGGTGGTAGCGAAGATGAAGATGGCGTGGGCGGGCGGCTCCTCCAAGGTCTTCAGAAGTGCGTTGAAGGCTGAGTCCGACAACATGTGAACCTCATCAATGATGTAGATCTTGTATTTGCCTTTGCTGGGTACGTATCTTATGTTCTCCCTCAAAGCCCTTACATCGTCCACGCTGTTGTTGGAAGCTCCATCTATCTCCACCACGTCCAGGCTTCGTCCCATGGCGATTTCCGAACAAGAATCGCACTGGCCACAAGGCCGCTCGGTGGGACCGTCCTTGCAATTTAAGGCCTTGGCCAGAATTCTGGCAACGGTTGTCTTGCCGGTGCCTTTGGGCCCGGCAAAGAGATAGGCATGGGATATGCGTTCTGCCCTGATGGCATTGGCCAGAGTGACGGTAACGTGAGATTGCCCCACCACCTCCTCAAAGCTCTGGGGTCTGTGTTTTCTTGCCATTACCAGATAAGTCATCCTTTTCCTTCCTCCGGCTGGTGAGCTGGTTCATGCATCTGAGTCACTCCCCCCAATCAGAATTTGAAAAAATCTATGGTCTTCCAATCCTTCCTTTCAGTTAAGGACCGTCGACTGTGAACCGTGAACCGTCGACCGATCCCGCCTTCGGCGGGATCTCCGTGCACCCACCGTCGATTCCTATTTTCTGAGAGATCTCAGGCAGCCGACTCCAACCAGGCTGCCCTGCGGCACACTCAAGTATTCGCTTACCGTTGCTACCTTCCGGTCCTGGCGGGGTTGGGCGAGCTTGGGTTGCGCAGGACCTGATCTTCAACATCACACACCTGATCTCCCACCAGAAAATAAAGGAACCTCAGGTGGGAATTCGACCCCGGTATAGCGGATTCCGGGTTACAGGGCACCGCTAACTCCCCATCTAGCACGGAAAAAATGTTCCACATTTTTTGGCTCACAGAAGACAGTCCACAGTTCACCGACAAGACTACTTCATAGAATTGATCAACGCACTTATTGGTCTTGCCAGAACATCACAATCCTCATAGAACGACTGGTATTCTTCCCCAGAGATGTATTTGTTATCTAAGGCTATGGCCAAAATGGGGATGCACTCATATAGAGACCCTCGAGCTCTTCTCAGGAAGTTTCGAAATTCGCTCTTTGTCAATGCACTCCCTTCCGCTATGTTCAAAGCGACTGAGAAGGCTGCCCGGCGTAACTGCGAGGTTATTCCAAAAGTCTCTTGCTTAGGGAATGCCTTTGTGAGCTTGTAGATGCTTCTTGAGAAATTCAGGGAATCTCTGCAAACCCTCAGGTTTTCGAAACTGAACATAAGGAATTTACCATTTACTGTCAACTGTGAACCGTCAACCAGAAATTTGCTCTAGCAAATTTCTGGAGCAGAGCGGATTCGAACCGCCGACCCCTACCTTGCGAAGGTAGTGCTCTCCCAGCTGAGCTACTGCCCCATAAATTCGGTCCCTGGTTCTCGGTTCACGGTTGATAGTGAAAACCAAAAACGAAACCATTATAATGCTTTCCCTTGAGAAAGCAAGGATTTTTTGTTTTCCCAAAAAAACAAAAGCCCCGCCACTGGCGGGGCTTTTGAACTTCTCTAACCTTTATGTAGATTAGAAAGTTATTTCAGCTGAATCGGCGTCTGATCCTGCATAGGTGATGTCGGAATCTCCGGAGGAGGACCACCTTGGAACAGATAGCTGATCAGATACAAGGCGTCATCCGAATCGACATCGCCATCACGATCCACGTCACCGATGCACATCGGGTCTGGCGGCGGTCCCTTGACTCCAAACACGAAGTTGAGCAAGTACACCACGTCAGCAATGTTTATCCCGCAGTCTCCGGTGACGTCTCCTCTGGCGGACATGGCCATCACGTCCACCGTCAGAAGAGGCTCATCGCAATCGTTCGAAGCGATGCTCAGGTAGCAGGTCAGAGTCTCATCCACGCACTCGGTGAACAGAGTTCCGTCAAAGGTGAGCATCACGTCGAAGAAGCTCTCCGGCGGAACCTCACCTGCTTCTGGATCCACGGTAAACGGACAAGCAGGCCCGGCGCCGCATCCGAACCAATCCATGATGCTGGCCATCAGATCGGCCCTGTAGCTGGGAGAACCGTCAATCAAACCACAGAATTCGGTGGTGGTGAAGACGGTCTTGAAGCTGCCACCATCGTACTGGACCGCCGACGGGTCGGTTTCATAGATCAAGAACACGTTCATGAAGCTGCCCTGACCGGTAACCACATCCGTCCACAATGGAACATCCGGGTGCGGGGGATCAAAGCATCTATCGGCGTCAAACTGCATACCATCGGCAACCGAACCAGCGCCACCATAGACGGTGTAGTCGTCATTCCAGGCATCCTGAATCACCGACTGCACGCCCAGGTAGTCGTACGGGAATTGACCCGGCGAGAAGCTTCCTGCAGAGGGATACCTGTCGTACAGGTAATCCTGAGCAGACAGGAACAGGTTTCCGCCACCATCCAAGAAGGCGGCCAGATTGTTCTCGTCCGTAGGCGTGATGGTATCGTCTCCGTAGTAGCCCCAGGTCTCTCCGGTAAACCAAATTATGCAGCTGTAATTCTGCATGGTGGCAAGATCAGGTCCGTTCGCCAGAGGATCGATCCAGTCAACAAGGTAGTAATCGTAGGTCAAGCCATTGGCGTCCAACGCATCCAGATAGGCGTACTCGATGTCGGCATAACCTCCGTTGGGGCTTCCGCCGTCATCGTCAACCACCAGGATGTTTGCCTGCTTGCCAGCGCCAGCAGTAAGCAACAGACCCTCTGAGGCACCAGTGCTCTGATACTGAATCGTCGATTTCTTGGCGCCGATGGTCCTGGCGGCCTCTCTCGGGGTAAGGCTGGGCTCGGCTTCTCTTGCCATCTCCAGAGCCTTCAGGGCCTCCCGAATGCCGCTCTTTCCGGCTGCAGGTGCAGGTGGATTCTGCGAAACGGAAATCTGGAAGTCCAGCGTTCCTTCCCCGTAGTTGCCTATTGTCAGGGGATAACCGATCTCACAGTCGGGAACAACGGGCACCCAGAGCCTTGGTGGTAAGTCGATCTCTGGAGCCAGCTCCACCTCGAGATGAACCGTGACCACATACGGATCCGGCTGACCCGGGTCGTTATGGTCTATCTCCAGATCGCAG
>CAYFQZ010000248.1:0-2692 GCA_964345305.1 uncultured Ignavibacteria bacterium
ATAAACAATACCCGCCCGCCAACCACTTACATATGACCTGGGATGTACCTGTCGCACGATTGCAGCACTGGATGGATTTAACCGGCGTCTTGAGCGTCACTCCCTGGGCCGCCAGACCAAAATTCATTGAAGGCGTTGACAGACCACTACCCTTAATTCATCTAATAAACGGCGGAGAAGACGCGCTCAAAATAATGAGTCATCGTGGATAGAACTTCCAGTTTGATTATTTGGCTGGGCGGTAGAACTATTTTTATCTGCCATACTGCCGATACTTTCGATATCGTATATGTTAAAGGTATATTTTCTACCGTCCGGAGCGGGATCTGAGTCAGGGTGTAAAGTCTTTAGAAGGAGGTTGTATTAAACATGAAAATGAATAACGATCCTTTAAAGCTCAGGCTGTTAGTTAATTAAAACTCGCACAACGCGTTAGTTCCTAAGGTCTGACCCCATTCCTTCCTCTGAGAACTGCAAAATACAAAGCCTGACCCCTTTGCTTCAGTTTAATCACTACGATTTGGGCAAGGCAAATTTATCGGCAGGAATGCCTTTGTTGATGCGGATATTCGATAGTTTGAGGATTATTTTGCTCTCCCTCGCTTCTGCCCCCCTGCCTTTGTGAATTATAGTGATCTTCTGGGGATACCAAAGCCCATCATCGTAAGTATATTGGTTAAATAACCACTCCACGCCTCTGCGACTATTAGAGAAACGACGCAACCTTTTATGCTCATCAATTGCATATTCGAAAGTGCCTATAGTAATCAGAGTGGAGGAAACCTTCTCTCCATCACCAAAATCCATAGACACATTTTCACGCAAATTACCTATAGACTCTCTATTTATTCCCATAATTCGAGATATGGTATCCTCACGAGAGTCGGCAATCAGTTTACGAAAAAGAGAAACAGCGGGATAGACCTTTCCCTGAAATTCGTCTTTCCCGGACTTGTCCGGTTTGATGTCTCCGACCAAGTTACCTTGCCTATCCCTTCGCCACTCCCATCCTTTATCGTCAATCCAAACACCAAAGTCAAATATCCCTTCCTTGGGATGTCTGAACTCCACGCTGGTCTTATGAGAATATTTTTCTCCCTCAGATGTCGCTTCGAAAGAATTTTCGAGATAAAGATGTATCTCAGGGAGCGACCTGGAAGGAGGAGCATCACTGATTTCCATTTCTATATCCATCTCCAGGGTCTTCATCTTTCGCCAGTTGTCGTAGCAGTCAGTTAACATGACCGCTATTTTCTCCTCTTCTCTTCTCCTGGCCGATTGCATTGAATCATCCACTATCTCTTGCTGTATTTCGGAGGAGATGACGGGATCAGATGCGAGCTCCTTATCTTTTGAATCCGGAAGTGAAGCAGTTTTATCAGGCACATGTTCTTCCTGTATGCCGCTCAAGGGTTTTTCGGCAAGCGGCCCCTCATTCTGCCCCCTTCTTAAGCTCATCCCTACTATAACCAAGACAACTGCAGCTATTGCTAAAAAGGTTATCGTTATATTCTTTTTCTTCATATTAGAGTACTCCCACTTGTCTAGACTAAAATCTTCTTTTTTTAACTGAGATTTCCCATATACACTTCAGTCACCATATTTAAGAGAGCAGGAACGCAAGTTCGTTACAACAATTCTTCCGAAAATGTGCGGAAAACTTCACAATTCGCAAGAATGACCATCGTCCAGCTAACAGCACAATATGAGGTTCAATTTCAACTCCTCTCAACCTCAACCCAATCAACATCCTGCCGGAAAGGTCCATGAATACACCAATTCGTGGGAAATCCAGTATTTTGGAACTTTTACAACGCTCCATGATCCCAGGTTCCTCGCCATCTGCACAGATTCTTGCCGCACAGCCGTTTATCCTGCCCTCGCAAGTTCTGGGCTGGCTCTCAGTCGCCCAATTCGTTCAAGGATTTCACGAAGAAGTATCCTCGGAACAGCCACTTCCGCCATTTGAAATATCACATAACGCGAATGCCTGACCACCTTGGCTCCGATCTTGATCAGCTTCTCACGCAGCGTTCTCAACGACCACTTATTAACTGACTTGGGCAATGCCAGACGCCGCAGGAAATTGCCGAGGTTGTAAGCCAGAGCGAACAATTGAAGCCGGACCTGATTGTCCACGAAATCATGACACGACAGCCGTGTCCACTTCAACGCATATTTGCCTTCTTTGATCCACTGCTCAGCAGTGCCTCGTTTGTTGTAGAACCTCACGACGTTGCTGGATTTCCACCTGAGATTCGTCACGATGAAGCCGATTCTCGGAAACAGTTCACCTGCATGCCATTCGATCTTGGCAACCACCCTTCGAGGGATCTCCCAACTGGCCGCCTGATAGCGAAAGCTATGGTACAGGATAATCGGCTTCTTTGGCGGCCGCCCTACGGGACGAGTGAGCAGATGCTCGATCTTGCTGTACAGGATTTGGTTACCCTTCAGCCGGATCGTATAGAAGTATCCTTCAGCTTCGAGAAAGCGATATACATCGGGATCGGCGAAGCCTGCATCGCCGCGGAAGAAGTGGAGGATGTCATAGCCTCGATACCGGGCAATCACCGGCTCCAGAACGCTCTGCCAGTCATCAGCACTGTGAACATTACCATTGCGAAGGAGCGTTCGCTCCATATCACCGTACTGATTGAAGCAGAAGAGCGGATGATAGCATGTGCACTCG